>JACPDY010000005.1 GCA_016183775.1 Bacteroidota bacterium | reverse complement strand
GATATAAAAAAGAAAATCCCTGTTTTGCAGACAGAGATTTTCTTTATAGTTTATTGATCGGTTAGAAACAATATTTATTTTCAGAAATTAATTTCGCGGCAACACGCCTGCGGGCTTCTTTCACGTTAAAGACCTCCGTTTTAGTGAAGCGTTTAAGTCCCATCAGCATCATGCGCATTTCATCGCCCTCGGCATAAGAAGTAATGGCATCTTTGCCATTTTTGAAGATGCGATCGGCCGCGTCGTTAATAAATACACGCATAATATCCAGTTGTTCTTTCGAGGCAGCTTCGCCCTTTATACTTACTAATTTTTCAACACGTAATTGCAGTGATTCAGCTACATAAAGATCGATCAGCATATCCGCAATATTCATCAGTATTTCCTGTTCTTTTGCCAATTCCATCATCAGCTTTTGAGCCGCTGAACCGGCAACCATCAGGATGGCTTTTTTGAAATTCTTAATGTATTTCTTTTCAGCCGCGAAAAGTGTTGTGTCTTCAGCCGCAAAGTCAGGAACGGACATTAATTCCGCACCTATTTTTTGTGCCGGGCCCATCAGGTCGATCTCGCCTTTCATGGCTCTGCGCAGCAGCATGTCTACGATCAACATGCGGTTAATTTCATTGGTGCCTTCAAATATCCGGTTAATACGTGAATCGCGGTAAGCGCGCTCCATCGGGGCATCGGCCGAATAACCCATGCCACCATAAATTTGGACGCCTTCATCCACCACATAATCCAGTGTTTCGGAACCATGCACCTTCAGGATAGCTGCTTCAGGCGCGAATTGTTCAACACCCTTCAGGATAGATTTCTCATGTTCCATGCCACCTGCTGCAAGCGCATTAATAGCGTCTTCAATATTTTGTGTGGCACGGTATAAAGCCGATTCAGAAGCATAAATGCGGATCGCCTGCTCAGCTAATTTATAACGTATTGCCCCGTATTTCGCCAAAGGGCGCCCGAATTGGTTGCGCTCATTCGCATATTGTACAGCTTTGCCGGCAGTATTTTTAGAGGCGCCAAGGGCAGCCGCAGCTAATTTAACACGGCCTATATTGAGAATGTTTACTGCAATTTTAAAACCATTTTGTCTTTCCGATAAAAGGTTTTCAACCGGAACTTTGCAATCGTTAAAGAACACCTGGCGGGTGGAACTGCCTTTGATACCCATTTTATGTTCTTCCGGGTTCAAGGTGATCCCGCCGAACGATTTTTCAACGATAAAAGCACTCAGGTTCTCATCGTTATCAATTTTTGCAAAAACGGTGAACACCTCGGCAAATCCGCCATTGGTGATCCACATTTTTTGTCCGTTCAATATGTAATGTTTTCCGTCAGGAGAGAGTACAGCCTTTGTTTTCCCAGAGTTTGCATCAGAGCCAGAGCCCGGTTCAGTTAAGCAATAGCAGGCTTTCCATTCGCCCGATACAAGTTTAGGGATGTATTTTGCTTTTTGTTTTTCATTGCCATAGTATAAAATAGGAAGTGTTCCGATACCGGTATGAGCTGAAATAGATACCGCGAAAGAATAACCAGCTCCCAGCACTTCTGTGGCCAGCATGCCTGTTACGAAATCTTTTTCAAAGCCGCCCAGGTTTTCGGGTACACTTAAGCCAAGTAAGCCAAGTTCCGCAGCTTTATCTAAAAGTTTTACGGTAAGGCCTTCTTCCTGTTTGTCTATCTTGTCGAGGTTGGGCCATATTTCCTGCGCCAGAAAGTCCTTACAGGTTTGAGCGATCATTAATTGCTCCTCATTGAATTGTTCGGGAATAAAAACATCACCGGCCTGCGTTTCTTTTATCAGAAATTCTCCGCCTTTAAGTGCTTGTTTGGTTGTAGTAGTACTCATGGTTTTTTGTTTTAATTAGAAAAGCCCGTAAAATTACAAATAAGTGATGATAAAAGCTACTTCATGGTGATATTTCAACCTCTCATCTTTTCAAGCATCATCCCGCTCTGAGCAGCTATTGACTTGAGTTTTAATGTCATTGAACGCAGACCGAAAGCTGACTTGTGCTTTTGTTTATGATAATGCACCTCATTGTAAACCCAGCGGACGGCGTAATTATAAAAATTCCGGTTGTAGGTTCGTTTAAAATCAATATCTCTGTCTGTTGACGTTTCCCAGGCCGGGGGCTGAATAAAATCATCTTTAACTTCCGAGTAGAGTGGTGTTCCTTTGATGGGGTATGCAACAGTGATTGTGTAATGATCCGGGTCGGAGAGAATAAGGTGTCGTATTGTTTCTTTAATATCACGCTGTGTTTCGCCAGGGTATCCTAACATGATAAAGGTTCCGGCTTCTATTCCATGCTTACGTGATAGTTGTATCATGTTACGCACCTGTTCCACCTTGACTCTCCGGTCCATGTTGTCAATCACTTTCTGTGAGCCGCTTTCCGCGCCGATCCAAATCCTGTAGCATCCGCTTTGTTTCAGCAGATCAATAATATCTTCATTCATCCGGTCAGCACGGGTAATGATCTCATATCTCACTCTTATATTCCGGCTGGCGAGTTCATTTACGAATTCCCGCAGCCATTTGTGGCTGATCGTAAATACATCATCTGTAAACCATAATACATCGAAAGTGTAATTGGCTTTCAGCCATTCAATTTCATCAACTACAAGTTTGGGATTTCTTCTGCGGTAAGTTCCGCCATATACAGCACGGCTGCACCATTTGCAGGTATAAGGGCAGCCCCGCATTGTGCTTATAGAAATGGTGTTTTGTCCATGTCGTTTTTTCCAGGCATTGAGGTAAAGCTGCAAGTCGATTTTTGCACGGGCCGGAAAGGGAAGCAGGTTGATGTCTTTAAGCAAGGCCCTCTCAGAAGTCCGGATTATTTCTTGTTGCTTAATAAAGGAGATTCCATTAATGGTGGAGAGGTCAGGACGATCGGATAGTTGGTAAGCCTTTATTAACTCCAGCATTGTATCTTCTCCTTCACCAAGCACTATCACATCTGCTCCATAATGAAGAAAGTTGTCGGAACTGTTGCGGACTTCCGGTCCGCCTAATATTATTTTGATATGTGAAAGGGAATTGTTGCTTTTAATGAATTTAATGATTTTTAAAACATTCAGCTTGGTCATTAAGTTGGTATAGAGAGCAAGAATGTCAGGTTTTTCTGTGGCTATCCTGTTGCAGAATTTTTTAAGGTCTGAAAAAGTGTTGTCAATTACTTCATTTGCGAAACTATGCTGTTCTAAATAGGCCGAAATATAAAGTATCCCCAGGGGAGGGTAAGGCTTCATGATTTGTTGTTCCTTTTCATCCTCGCGTATGAAATAGCCATGACTTAAATAAATGCGCATAACGTAACTAAGTTACTGTTTCTTTTCGAGCGTTATAAAATAATGATCTGCCAGGTTTGAGAATATAGAAAGTCTTCCGGATAAATTTTCCGCGCGACCAAGAAGTTTTAAAAGCCATTCTTTGTTTTTAAAAAAGGGTTCTAAATAGGAAGGAGGTATAAAAAGACCGATTGGCTTTTGAATTAAAAAGTGAGAATTAAAGATCAAAAATTGCTTGATTTTTTTTGGGGAATGGTAATAGGTATTAAAGACTGAATTTTTGATAATTGTTTCCACTCCTTTTTTATTGAGTCTTCTGAACGCTTTTTTTAATTGGAGTTTCATGCTGAAATAAAATACTTCCCAAATGCAGCAGGTTCCCATGATTGTTAATGCAATCTTGCCGCCGGGCTTTAGCAGGTTGTGCAGCGTGTTTAATGTTTTTTTCAAGTCGGGTTCATTGATGCAGTTGAGTCCTCCGAAGTCGGATAGGATAAGATCAAATTGTTTTCCCTCGAATTTTGTGTGCAGTTCATGAAAGGAGCATTGCTCTGCATTTGCCCTCAGATCAAAATGGTGTTGTTTTATTTTTTCTGCTGCAATAGCAATCATTTCCGATGAAGCATCGGTGGCTGTAATTGTATGGCCGAATTTAGCCATGTAAACAGTGTCTTCTCCGGTTCCGCAGTTTATTTCCAGGATATTGAGTTTGTTTGACTTTTCGGTTGAGACGAGTAAGGGATTCAGATAATGCCAGACTCTTTTCCGCTGCAGGCTGCCGATAGTGGAATTGGTAAAATCTGCATCATAATGTAACGCGTAGTTGTCGAAAGGAGTTTGGGTGGCCATTTTGGATTAACAGGACTAAATGTAATAGAAAAAAGCGCTACTTTTTTATATACTTCCAGTTCCTTGTTTTTCCCTCTGATATCCATTTGACAGAGATGGAAAGTCGTCGGTTGCGGGTATCTTCGGTCTTTGCTTCAGTTATCCATTCAATATATTCCCTTCTTTTGGAAGGGCTGAATTCTTTAAACACTTTCACCGCCCTTTTATTTTTATTCAACACCTTTTTAAAATAGGCGGGGAGCTCCGGTTCTTTATTTACTATGGCTTTCGGTCGTGATGGTAATTTTACCCCTTCATCCGTTAGTTTAACGGCTTCTTTTATGTATTGAATGAGTATTTTATCCGAAGGAAGATCTTTCAGGCTTGTTATTCTTCCCAGATGTCCCATTGAAGTTTCACCAACACTTTTAAAAATTTTATGAGAGTCGGACATGATCGGTGCCTTCCAGAAACCAAATGAGCAGTGTTGTTTGAATGAAGCCAACGTGCATAAGATGGAGTCCTTGTAATCAAAACAAGCGAAGCTCCACTTTATTTTTTCTTCTACATCCGGGCAAGCCGCATGAACAAGTTTGCGAAGGTGGTTAAGTATAGGTTGGGCAAAAGGTTGCGATCTTGCAATGTAGTCGTCGATCTTTTTGTTTTTTGGCATCAGTGATAATTGTTTATCTGGAATTTATAAAAATCTGCGTTCAACTGTTTTTTGATATTTTCAATTTGTTTTTTTCAACTATCGCTGTTGGTATATAATAGAAAACAGAAGCAGCCCTTTTCAATGTTTTAAAATTTGTTTTAGCAGGTTGGGTAAATAATCGTTTCAGGCTTTCGTAACCCTGGTGTTTGCGGTAATTTTTATGCACATACCTGTGAAGCTGTCTGTAAAATGCCGGTGAATAAGTGTTTTTGAACATAAGCACGAGTTCATCGGAGTCGGTCCAATTACTCTTTTCTTTCAGTTCTTCTTTCACCTTTTCATAAAATTTTGTGCCTGGTAAAGGATAGGATACAGAAACCCCGATATCTTCAGGTAAGAGATCGTTCACCATTTTTATTGTTAGCTCAATATCTTCTTTTGTTTCGCCTAAATAACCGAACTGCAGAAATAAAGACGGCTTAATGCCATAATGTTTTAACAGGTTTACTGCTTTATAGATCTGCTCAACGGTGATGCCTTTCTCCATGGCATCCAGTATTTTTTGGGAGCCGCTTTCGGCACCTACCCATACACTATCACAGCCTGATTCGGCTAAATATTTTACGTAATTCTCCTGAACCAGGAGGTCGGCCCGCGATTGTATTTTGTACCTGAGCTTTAAATTATGTTGTTTCACCAGTTTGCTGAATTCTTCAACCCACGTCGGTTTTAGACCAAAAATATCATCGCAGAACCAAATATGATCGAATTTGAATTTATCTTTTAAAAGCAAAAGTTCATGTATTACATTTTGCGGACTTCGCGTGTTATAACGATTACCGTAAATAGGTTTGGCGCACCAATTGCATTTGTATGGACATCCCCTTGTTGTCGCCATGTTCAGTGAAAAATATCCGTATTTGTTTAACCATGTTTGCTTGTATGGTTCCATATTGATAAGGTTCCATGCGGGCACCGGGAGACTATCCAGGTTACGCATAACATCGCGTTTGGCAGTTTTGAACAACACATTGTTGTTGTAATATACAAGACCCCCGATATTTTCAATGCTCCTTGTTTTGTTTTTTAAACTGTCTGTAAGTTCAAGTAGCGTTTGTTCAGCTTCCCCGATGATGATATAATCCGCCCCATTTTTTAAATACTGTTCGCAATTGTCGCTTGAGTCGGAGCTTGAAACTATAACAATGCAGTTTTTCTGTTTAGCCAGTTTCACCATTTGAAAAGCCGCCTCACGCATATTGCTCAGGCACATTTTAGTGAGGTAGTTGAAGCCATCGTCGTAGATCACAAAAATATCCGGTTGCTTTTTTTCAAAAGCGGCTATAATTTCACCTGCCGATTGAGAGAACATGGTGTCAAAAAAACTCACTTCATAATTATTCTCAGAAAGCATTGCGGCAGCATATAAAGTGCCGACAGGCGGGTAGGGCTGGCCTAGCTCTTTTTGTTTAGGGTCGAATTGTAAAAAATAGGAGTGTGTAATTAGTATTTTCATTTAACCAGCCCGATATTGTTTTTCATATTAAAAGCTTTGATCGATTCTTCATGGGCCTTTAACACTTTTTGTTGAAACCCGTTTGGATGATGCTTTGAAACGTTTTTTCTCGACCGGACATTGAGATCAAATGTGGACTCATCGAAATCACTGAATTTTTTTTTCCAGTAAGCGAGGGTGAATTTAAAGCACCATTGGTCAAGCTTTTCGCCCAGCGAGCCTTTAAACAGGCTCTCGTTTATTTTTTTTAATAAATTATCGCTGACCAGCGGTACTGTGCTCAGGTTTGTAACAGGTTTATTTGGATAGAAATTATCTTTCCATTGATTCGCTTCAAAAAAATCCGAGCATAAATTTTTATTGTACATAGGCCTGGCGAACACGAGTTCGGTCGCCGTAAAAATATTTTTATCCGGCACTTCCAGGTTCTTTGAATCAATAAAATAGTTTACACAGAAATATTTATGTGAATTAAGCAGGAATACTTTCTTAAAGGTTACAAGTAACGTTCTGCATAACCACAGCCGGCCGGGTTTGGTAATAATGAAGTAATCAATGTCCCCCTCTTCATCTACATAACCTTTTGACAGGGAACCTGAAAGAAACACTGCTTCAACAAAAGGAAAGCGGGAAATGAGTTTAGTATATCGCCGGGCTTTAAGTAAATATTTTTCGGCAAGTTTATTGCCTTTTATCCTTCTGTCGACCGCAGAAACATCATTATTGACATAATAGAATTGTCCTGTTTGTGAAACATATCCTGACTGAACAAGTTTGCTGAGTTCCGTTTCAGTTTCAGATAACGTGATTTTTTGATGCTGGCAATTTTCGTAAATTTCTTTAACGGTAAGCGGATACCTGAAGATGCTGAAATAAAGAAGCGTTTTAATTATCGCACTTTGCTTTTCAGTTAAGGCTCTGGCAGCGGGTATGGTATTTGGTTCAAGAACTTCCAATCATCTAATTTATAAAATATGGAAGATATTCTACCTGAAGAAGCGGTTTATTTACCCTGATTTACCACCAGTTGGCCGGGTAATTTTATAAATGTAATTTGTTTCCAGGAAGAATTTTTTCTCAGCCAGTAAATTAAATGCTAACTTATTTTCTTCGGCCAGTTCCTTTATCCGATCAATGTCACAGTCCTCTGAAAGTACCATTAATACAACTGACTGTTCATCCATAAAGAGGGGTAACTGTTTGAACAGTCGCGAAAAATATTCCATGTTTTTTCCGCAATACCAGGCCCGTTCGGGCTCTATCGAGATTGACGATCGCTTTCCAGCTTATATCGGAGGCTGTCACATTCGCTCCTTTCTTTACACAATACACGGATAACATGCCGGTTCCCGCCCCCAATTCAAGTATATTTTTATCTTTCAGGGTCCGGGTTTTTAGAATTTCGAGCATAAACGTTGTACTATGGAAAAGCCCGGGATGGAATACGCCAGGCAGAACAACAAGGCGAATGCCATCATTGTAGTACTTGCGTTCCCACTTCAGATACAGGACCAGGAGAGGCCTGTATGTATAGTTTAGAATGAGTTTAACTGATTTCCGGATCATGTTTTTATATTAAGACTTTAAATATATTAATCAACCGGTTTTATGTGATCGGTCTCTGATAATGTTCAGGATCAGTTTTCGGGTCACTCGCGCATAAGCCATTTTTCTTTTAAAGGTAAATACTATTAAGCTGCCAATTAAAGACCAAATAAGAAATATCTTATTTACGAGATTGAATGTTTTACTTTTTGACATGAAATAGTTCAATGCCAAAACTCTTTTAAAATAAGCCTCGTGTTGAGGTAGTCTTCCTTTATTTATTTTATGATGTAAAGCAGAGGTGGTCGTCAGCACATGTATTGCAGGGAATTCAGGAAAACCAAGCGCCATGCCATAATTTTCACCTATTCCATTCTTATCTAAGGTTTCATCAAATGGATTTGCAATAAGCCATTCTTTTTTGATCATCCCGGCTCCTAAACCATAAAACGCGGTTTTAAATACAGGAGATCCGAAATGTGTTATTAAGGGCCAGCCGGCAAGCGTAAATGTGTTTTTTCTTTTCAAATAAAAGGCAAGGATAGGTAAGTAAATTAATCTGTTTAAGAAGGATGTTTTTATATTTTTTATTTCGTACCAAATTGTTTGCTGGAAAATAAATTTCCAGAATAATTTGCTCACTGAATTTACGGGGTATTCATGCACCCAGTTGTTATCCTTATTTTTTTCAAGTACTAATCCGCTTACAACGGAAACCTTCTCGGAATTTTTAATGAATTCTGATATCCTGAGAATATAATCTTCCCGTAATTCAATATCATCGTCACACAGCAAAATAAAAGATCCGCTTGCCTCGCGTATGCCAATGTTTCTCTGGGCACATACGGAAGGAGCGGTTTTAATACATTTTATTTTTAAAAGCGGGAACTGTTCTTTCAATAAATCCTCGTTGGTTGGACTCTGACTTGCATCAATAACTATAACTTCATCCGGCAGTTTGTTTTGCTGAGCCAATGATCTTATCGTCCGGATAAGGCTTTCCGGTCGGTTGTATGTTGGTATTACAGCGCTTACAGTTATCATTGGTTATCTTTCCGGTTTTGTGAAAAGTAAAGGGTGTTGAATTTTGATACACTGTCTTCCATCGATTGAATAAGCAGTCTTTGCCTATCGGGTTTACTCTTTAGTAATAAATTTAACTGTTCAACCATTTGATCTTTGCTCTCACAAACTCTTATCTTTTCTCCGGGTTCAACATTTCCTACTTTGTTAGCCACAACATACATTCCCGAATACAATGCTTCTTCAAATACATATCCCTGGCCCTCATGCACTGAAGGATGAAGCAGGATCCGGCTGTCGGCCATTAGCTCAATGACCTCATTGCGTTTAAGTTCTCCTTTAAGTTTAACATTTTTATCCAATCCGTGCTCTTCAATACTTTTCTGAAGGAGATGATATTCTTCACCATTACCAATAATGACGCATTTTAATTCCGGAAAGGAAGATACAAGTTGAGCGACAATTTCTATAAAAAGCGAATAGTTTTTAATAGCATGAAGGTTGCCAACCCCAAGTATATCAATGGCGGGTTTGGCAGATGGTGGAGTTTTGAAATTTTCGGTATCCAGCCCAATTGAAATGACCTGATCTGCGTTTCGGTTTGTAGTTAGTTTGAATTTTTCAGCGGCAAATACGGAAAGGGCCACAATTTTAAGTTTTGAAAAATTCAAATATCTCAGGTATTTGTTAGACGGCAGAGGATCTTGTCCAACGATTGTTGAAACGTGGTTTAGTCCGAATAACTTTCTGATATACTGGCCAATAAAGGCGCACTCAGTAAGCCAAAAGCTATGGATTACAGTTTGGCCGCTGTTCTTCAGGTAAAGGAACGTAAAAGTTGTAATTACCCTTAACCATGTTCGTATTCTAAATACTCCTTTTTTGTTTCCCCCGCCAATTGCATATACATGAATAGTATGCCACCTGTATTTTTTCTTTTTAAAAGGATATTGAAATGAGATCACTGAAACATTTACCTCAGGATTTAGCCTGGTGTAATACAAAATATAATTTTGCATTATGGGAATGCAATTAATGTCATTTTCATCTTTGGGAAATCCCGGAACCAAAAAGACAATATTTTTTTTAATTGATCTCATATAATGTCCAGTTTCCTTCTTTTACGCCTGTTGTATGTGGTTTGTAATTTTGCCTGATATGCTCCCAATTGAGCATAGGAAGTTTCCCTTTCCACTGTTTATTGAGCTCCGGTTCATTGATCAGGATGAATGAACCCTTAGGAAGGGTAGTGACTTTTGTATTCCATAGATTGATCGTTTTATTCCTGATCCCATACGTACGGATGGCTCCATTCATTCCAAATGTATAAATGGGATGATCTGCCAGGTCGTAACCCATGAGCTTTTCGCATAGTAATCGTTCCGTTTTATTCATAGTACTTATTCCTTTAAAGGCGAAGAAGAATAGAATGATCTGAAGCAGAATACTGCCGCCCATGAAGAATATTTTCTTCCCGTTTGAATTAAAAATGGATGCTAATAACCTATGAAATGGCATGTAGTAAATTATTATTATCAAAGGAAATGCCATTGTGAGTAGACGAATATTCTGATTTGGGATTCCCGCCAAAAAGAGGAGATATATCAATAAAGACAGAGCAATGAATGACATGATTTTTTTTTCGCGGAATGCTTGTATTGTCAATGGTAAAAAGAGGAGTCCCGCAAAACAAAATCCCGGGTGAACAAAAGGAAATAATACAAAAATAATATTGGGAAACTCGTAAGTATGTAACCCGTCTTCAAAATTAAATTCAGAAGCAGTAAAATTTGATAATGACCATTTTTGAAGTAAAGGGTGTTGAAATACATTCAGGAAAATCCCCGGCTGTATCAATATTAGTGCAACAGAAACCACACTAATTAATGTAATGGAAATAATAAATACCGTGAATGAGTTTTTTTTATAATGATCTCCGGCGAGGAGAATGAGAGGAACTGTCAATATGATAAAGCTTGAATAGTGTGTAAGTACGGCCAATATGGCCAATAGAACGGAATAAATAAATTCTTTTTTTTCACAGGAGAAACGATGTTTTAGAATATGATAGATAGATGCCGTGCAAAACGCGATAGAAAGCATGTCCGACATAACGCATAAGGATAATCTCAGAAAATAAGGAGACAGGAGGCCGAAAAGAGTAATGTAAATTTTGTCGTTGGTTTTTGATTCAGGAAAAATGAGGTTGATTATTTTAAATATATAGATCAGGGCAGCGGCAAATGCGGCAATTGACACCAGTTGCAGTGATTGAACAGGATTAAGAAGGAATGACAGCAAGGCTCCTGCCAGTGGATAAATAACCGGCCACATAAATTTTCCGGGAGTTATGCCATTTATAAAATAGTCTTTCAGGGCAATACTGTATCTCACATATTCATAACTATCAGCACCATAAAGCCCGTTGAAATCAATGATCTTGGTGAAAAGAGAAAGTAATAGAATGAGAAGGATAAATAGAAAGGGAATCGGATGATCTTTTATTATGCGCAAAGGGGTTATTGTTATTGGTTGTTAGCTGTTTGCTGTTGGTTGTTAGTGTAACTGTTAACAAACAACTAACAACCGGCAAATTCTTCAGGAAAGCATTTCGAAAATACCAGCCGCGCCTTGTCCTGTTCCAACGCACATCGTAACTACCCCGTATTTCTTTTTACGCTTGCGCAGTTCGTCAAATATCTGTACGGAGAGTTTTGCTCCGCTGCAGCCAAGGGGGTGACCCAATGAAATGGCTCCGCCGTTTACGTTAATAATATCCTGGTTAAGTCCGAGGGTACGGATAACAGCCAAAGATTGTGATGCAAAAGCTTCGTTCAATTCAAACAGGTCGATCTGATCTTGTTTAAGGCCGGCTATTTTTAATGCTTTCGGAATAGCGGCGATCGGGCCGATACCCATTATGCGAGGAGGAACACCTGCGGCCGCATACGATACAAGCCGCGCAACAGGTTTTAAGTTATTTGCTTTCATGAACTTTTCACTTACCACCATTACAAAGGCTGCTCCATCCGAGGTTTGCGAAGAGTTACCCGCGGTTACACTCCCTTTTGCGGCAAACACCGGCTTTAGCTTTGCCAGGGCTTCAATGTTTGTATCGGCACGAGGGCCTTCGTCAGTATCGACAATGAATTCACGCGTTTTACGCTTTTCATTTTCATCGACGTAGTTTTCTTTTACTTTGATCGGAACGATTTGTTCTTTGAACTTTCCTTCTTTGATCGCTGCAATGGCTTTCATATGAGAATTCAGAGAGAACTGGTCCTGGTCCTCACGTGATACTTTATACTCGTTAGCGACAGCTTCAGCGGTTAATCCCATGCCCCAATAATAATCCGGGTGGGCGAGGGCCACATCGGCATGCGGCACAATGCGCCAGCCCCCCATTGGGATAAGGCTCATACTTTCAGCGCCGCCTGCAATGATACAATCGGCCTGTCCTGCGTTTATTTTATAAGAAGCCATTGCTATGGTTTCCAATCCGGAGGAGCAATAACGGTTTACGGTTACTCCCGGAACCTTATCAGTATCAAATGCCAATAAGGAGATCAAGCGACCCATATTCAAGCCTTGTTCGGCTTCAGGCATGGCGTTACCAACAATCAGGTCATCTATTTGCTCAGCAGCCACATTCGGAACTGATTTCATCAAATGTTGTATCACATTTGCCGCTAAGTCATCCGGACGTGTAAAACGAAACCCGCCCCTTGTGGCTTTGCCTACTGCTGTGCGGTATCCTGCTACGATATATGCATTCATATTAAATAGATTTGAGATATGAGATTTGAGTCATTATTTTTTGCCACCAAAACTCCAAAACACTAAAGCCCACTAAAACTCCCTTTTCGTGGAATTTAGTGCTTTCGTGATTTAGTGGCATTTTATTTTTATTTATTAATTACGTAAAACTTTTCCTCCAACTAATATTGACTGAATACGCTCAAGAGTTTTCTTCTCTCCACACAATGACAAGAAGGCCTCTCGTTCTAAATCCAACAAATATTGCTCGCTAACCACTGTAGGAGCGGATAGGTCACCACCGCATAATACGAACGCCAGCTTTTGCGAGATCTTCACATCGTGTTCAGAAATATATCCGCCGCTCTTCATCGTATCAGCACCTAAATAAGCGAGGCCCAATCCCGTTTTGCCAAGCACACGAATGTCTTTGCGTTGAACAGGTTTTGTATAACCTTCTTTCGCTATCTCCAGGCATTCCGCTTTTGCTTCCGTTAATAAACGATTGCGGGAAACAACTACCATATCTTTTCCTTTGCGGAGATAGCCTAAACTAAATGCTTCATGGGCCGAAGTTGATACCTGTGCCTGACCGATAGTAAGAAAGCGTTGGCGAAAAGCATTCAATTCAATATCGCCTTCTTTTATATCGTCCGATAAACGCACTGCGAATTCTTTTGTTCCGCCGCCGCCGGGTATGAGTCCAACGCCAAACTCAACAAGGCCCATATAGGTTTCGGCGTGCGCTATAACTTTATCGGAATGCATACTCATTTCGCATGCTCCGCCTAAAGCCATATTGTGAGGTGCTACGATTACAGGTATGGAAGAATAACGTACACGCATCATTGAGTTTTGAAACGCTTTGATGGCGAAATTCAGTTCATCCCATTCCTGTTCAACGGCCATCATGAAGATCATCCCTACGTTCGCACCCGCGCTGAAATTAGCTCCTTCATTGGATATCACCAGGCCTTGAAAATCCTTCTCAGCCATATCGATCGCGGTATTCATGCCGCCTATCACTTCTCCGCCAATGGTGTTCATTTTTGTATGGAACTCAAGATTTAAAATTCCATCACCGATGTCGGTAAGTGTTGTACCTGCATTTTTCCAAACAGTTTTATTGGCGCGTATGTTATCGAGAATGATAAAGCTTTCAGTTCCGGGTATAGCTTTGTAAGATTTAGATGGAATATCATAGTATTTGCGAACACCGTTTTCCACTTTATAAAAAGTAGTTGCACCGCCCGCGATCATTTCATTTACCCATTTGGCAGGTTTTTTACCTGCTGCTTCCATATACTTAACCGTGTCCGCAACACCAAGTGCATCCCATGCTTCAAACGGACCAAGGCCCCAGCCGAAACCGGCACTCATGGCGGCATCTATTTTATAAAGTTCCTCTGTAATTTCCGGAATACGATTTGAAACATACGAAAACAAACCAAAAAACATGGCACGATAAAAATCTCCTGCCTTGTCTTTTCCTGTAATAAGCACTTTCATGCGGTCACGAAGATTCTCAATGGGCTTAGTGGCTTCAAGGGTAGCGAACTTTACCTTTTGAGATGGTTTATACTCCAGTGTTTTCAGGTCGAGCGCCTGTATCTCACTTTTTCCTCCTGCCCCTTTAACCTTTTTAAAGAAGCCCTGTTCAGTTTTTGAACCCAGCCATTTGTTCTCAACCATTTTAGCAATAAAGCCTGGAATAGCAAATTCAGCTTTAGCCTCATCATTCGGACAACTTGCCGCAACGCCATTCGCCACGTGTACCAATGTGTCTAACCCGACAACATCGCAGGTTCTGAAAGTGGCTGATTTTGGCCGGCCCAATACAGGTCCGGTCAGCTTATCAACTTCTTCAACGGTTAATCCCATTTTTTCCACCAAATGGAACAGGCTCATGATGCCATATACACCAATACGGTTGGCAATAAATGCGGGGGTGTCTTTACACAACACTGTAGTTTTACCAAGGTACAATTCACCATAGTGCATTAAAAAGTCAACTACGTCGGGTGATGTTTTTGAAGTAGGAATGATCTCCAGCAATTTTAAGTAACGGGGCGGATTGAAAAAATGCGTTCCGCAAAAATTCTTTTGAAAATCTTCGCTGCGTCCTTCGTTCATCAGGTTGATCGGAATGCCAGAGGTATTTGATGTGATGAGGGAGCCGGATTTCCTGAATTGCTCAACCTTCTCAAACACTTGTTTTTTAATATCCAGCCGCTCAATAACCACTTCAATTACCCAATCGCATGTGGCGACATCTTTCATATTGTCGTCGAAGTTGCCGGTAGTAATACGGTTCGCGAATGCTTTGCTGTAAATAGGTGAGGGGTTCGATTTAAGCGCGAAAGCAAGCGCATCGTTCACGATTTTGTTACGTGATTTCTTGTCTGTTGCCGCGTCTTTAGGAACAATGTCCAACAATATCACTTCAATGCCAATATTGGCAAAATGACAGGCAATGCGTGATCCCATTACGCCCGAACCAAGTATGGCGACTTTTTTAATAATGCGTTTGCTCATAAACAGGATAAATTTTTAATGTCCTTTTGAGTGAAATTGATTCTTCAATCGAAATGACAAAATGATTGATAATTGGAAAGATAAATATAGCTAAATTTTAGTGTTTAAATATAAATTCAGGCTATATATCAGGCTGTAGGGGCCAATGGTGCAGGAGAAATTTCGTTCCCCAGGCGTTTAAGTGTGAGGAGGTGTGAACGGATAGCACTTCCCAGCGTAGGGTTTTCGAGATACGGTATTCCAAATTCTTCAGCTGTACTTTTTACAATGTCCGAGAGTGCTTTATAGTGTACATGACAAATAGTAGGAAACAGGTGGTGTACAACCTGGAAGTTCAATCCGCCTAAATACCAATTCAGAAAACGGTTGTCACGGGCAAAATCGACAGTGGTATTTACCTGGTGTATGGCCCAATCGTTCTCCATTTCACTTTTGTCATTTGGCAGGGGGAAAGACGCGTCCTCAACAGAATGAGCTAATTGGAAGGTGATGCTGAGGATCAAGCCGCTTATCATGTGCATGATAAGAAAACCTGTTAAGACAGGAAGGAAATTATATCCGAAAAAGACACATGGAACTACTAACATATAAAAGATATAAAACAATTTGGAGAAAATAAGAATGAAAATGCTTTTGATATATTCTTTTTTGCTTGAGCGGTTAACTCCGTTCCTGCGATACCTGATTAATTGAAGAATGTCTTTAGAAACAAACCAGTTAAGTGTAAGCAGGGAGTAAAAAAAGAAAACATAAATGTGCTGGAACTTATGCATTTTCTTTAGTGGATGATGAGGTGAAAAACGTAAGGCCGGAGGGCCATCCAGATCATCGTCCATTGTGTGAATGTTGGTATAGGTATGGTGCAAAACATTGTGCTGGTATTTCCAGTTAAAAGAGGTATTGCCCAGCATGTTCAATGTATAGCCCAAAAAGGTATTTGCGTATTTATTTTTAGAATAAGCTCCATGGTTGGCATCGTGCATAATGGACATGCCAATTCCGGCCATTGCAAAACCCATTAACGCGAATAACAGGATAAGTGGAAGAAGTGTGAAATTGAAAGCAAGTATTAAAATATAAGGTACAATATACGCAGTAAGGAGTATAATGGTTTTTAAAACCATTCCGCCATTTGCGTGCCTGGAAATATTATTATTTACAAAATAAGCATCAACGTTCGCCCTGAGCGTACTGAAAAAACGCGATTTATCCTTATTAGTAAATTTTAATCTGCCTTTTTGTTTCAAAATCGTTTCTAAAAGTAAATTTTAATTGTATTTATCATAAAGGTTCCGGATCAATTTTAACGCCTATTTCGTATAGTCCTCTTTTTTTGTTAAAATTCAAATCCAATAATGATATAAATGGAAATAATGTGCGACAAAGGTACGATTAATAATGCATAAAAATTGGGTTGTTAATAGATTTTAATAACAGGACTGGTTTAATAGATGTGAATAACAATCTGATTACTCATAGGTGTCAGGGCCATAAATCTTATCAAAGAGATTTTTGTTTGCGGCGAGGATCACTTTTCGCTTCAGGCTCATTTTCGGTGTAAGTTCACCTTTCTCGATATTCCATTCCTGAGGAAGCAATTCAAAGCGTTTAATGGTTTCGTACTGGGCGAGCGTTTTATTCATTTTCTCCACCTCATCACGTATCCATCCTTTTACAACATCATTTTTTACCATTTCCTCATTGGAGGTATAGTTAATGTTTTGCTTTTTACAGAAATCTTTCAGGTAGGCAAATGCAGGAACAATAAGGGCAGAGGCGAACTTTTGATTTTCGCCTATCACCATGGCCTGTTCGATAAATGGTGATTCGCGTAATTTGTTTTCGATCATTCCCGGGGTGATGTATTTTCCGCCCGAAGTTTTGAAGATTTCTTTTTTGCGGTCGGTTATCTTCAGGTATTTTCCGTCTTCAAACATTCCGATATCACCGGTGTGAAACCAGCCGTCAATGATCACTTCAGCGGTAGCAGCCGGATTTTTGTAATAGCCCAGCATTATATTAGGGCCTTTAACCAATATCTCTCCGTCTTCTGCAATTTTAACTTCTACATTATCTATAACTGGTCCAACTGTTCCAAAGCGGCTGCAACCTTTGTCGAGATAATTTACCGCTACAACAGGCGATGTTTCCGTTAAACCATAACCTTCCAACACCGGAATACCTGCAGCCCAGAATACACGAGCCAAACGATTCTGCAGAGCAGCGCCGCCCGAAATTGTGGTAATAAGTTCTCCGCCAAGCGCTGCTTTCCATTTGCTGAAAATAAGTTTACGGGCGAGTTTAAGCTGAGTTTCGTACCACCAGCCATTTTTGCCATTCATTTCAAAACGGAGGCCAAGATCGAGCGCCCAGAAAAACAATTTTTTCTTTATGCCTGTTAACTCAATTCCCTTGGCAACAATCCGATCGTATACTTTTTCAAGCAGGCGGGGCACTGTTGTAAAAATATGCGGCTTTACTTCCTGCAGGTTCGCGGAAATTGTATCAAGGCTTTCGGCATAATATATTGAGGTGCCGCAGGCAAAATAATTATAAGTGAGCATGCGCTCGTATACGTGGTTCAGTGGTAAAAAACTCAATGCCTTGTGTCGATGATCGACGGGCATTAAACGTTTAACGGCTTTTAACTGGCTAACAATATTATCATGCGAAAGCATAACTCCTTTCGGGTTACCGGTCGTACCCGATGTATACAGTATAGTGGCAAGGTCGTTTGGCTTAATGGATGCTTTGATAGCGTCGAGTTTTAACTGATCTGTATTTTTTTTGCCCAGTTCTAACATTTCGCTCCAGTGTTGTCCACCTTCAAACTTATTGAAACAAAAAATGTTTTTTACGGACCCGGATTTTGCGGCGCAGCGTTTAACCTTTTCAAAAAGCTCCTGGCTCGAAACAAAAAAATATTTTATTCCCGCGTCGCCAATAATAAATTCCAGATCGTTGTCGCTTATAGTTGGGTAAATAGGAACGTCAACAGCACCGGTCATCATGCAGGCCATATCGGCAAAGTTCCATTCGGGGCGGTTATTGGCTATGATGCCTATTTTATCATCGCGTTGCACGCCAGTTGCAAGCAAGCCATAAGCCAGGTTGGTTGAAATATCGGCATAATCTTTTGTACTGTATGTTACCCATTTGCCGTCTTCTTTGCCCGCAAGGACATCGTTTTTTGGAAATTTTTCCAGGCAATAGGGTAAAAGGTCGAATAGACGTGTGTAGGACATTGTTTGGTTGTTGGTTGTTGGTTGTTGATTGTTGATTGTTGCAGGTTCATTATTTATCAGCAAATAAAAATTCCCTGACAATAGCCAACGCTAATATAATATTTTATAAACTTAAGAAATGTTTTTATACAGATTATTTGGTGAAATGACATTACTTAAGGATAAACAGCCGCCAACAGCTATCTAATTCAACTTCTCTTTCAATACATCTACAAACGAACGATTTTGTATTTTACTATCAAGCCATGATGCAAAGTCGAAAACGTTTAAAAATTCGGATAGATTATTCGATTTAGAAATGTCAGATACCTTCTTCTTTGTTTTTATGAATAAATCGAGAAGTTCTTTTTTGGAATTTACGGTGTGAATTTTATTGCCGAACAGATCAAGTACTAGTTCTTCAAACTCATATAGTCGACCTCTTTTAGATAAGAACTTGCGGACAGATCTTGACATGCTGATCAGCAGATCTGAATTGTCTAATTCATAATGTACAATGAGAGTGAATAATCTTAACGAATTTATCAGGCCCTGTAGAATTCCTTTATCAGATAAACGCATTATTTTATTGAGATATTTAAGCGCGTTTCTATACTCATTGATACAAAAATATGCGTGAAAAGAAAAATAGTAAAAAAATAATGACTGGGGGGATTCCATGATCAGGGAATTCTCCTTCATTAATTTTGTTACTTCAATTGTTTTGGTTATTGTGGCCTCGTTATTCATTCTTCTTACCTGATATGAAATATAGGAAAGCTTAGTTATCAGATAATCGTGGAAAATATCTTTTGTTCTCTCTTTTTCAGGCAAGCTGTCAAAAAAAGTTGTTGCTTTATTGTAATATAAATAAAAATCTTCCTGTTTATTTAAATAATCAAGAAGCGTTAAAAGATTATTGATTGATTGAATGTAGTCGTGTTTCCGTAATACCAATTTTGACTTGTTTTGTTCTATGAATTCAACATTTTTTTTCCTGAATTTGCATGATGCTTTCCAATCTTCCATAGCTCTGGTACTAATACCCATAATCTTGTAATAGTTGTTGGCCGATTCATAGGAAGTTGCGCTTTTTGCATCCTGTAGTAATGGATGAGAGGAAATCGCGCTTATTTTTTTGAAATATGCTTTATTCTTTAAATCAGGTTGAACTAGTTCATTGGTTACCATTAGTAAATGGAGCTGCTCAAACTCCAGTTGATTTTTATATTTACTCAAATAGCTGAAGTCTTCAGGGAAGCCTGTTTCAGCATAGTGTTTAATATCATCTGTTTTTTCAATAAGTTTTAAGGTTTTTCTCTTCCATGAAAGTAACAATAGAATAAATAAAAATTTTTCGTGATCAACTGCAATTTTTAATCCCTTTTTTATTGTTTTAATTGTTGAGGAGTAAAGTCTTTTGCGTAATAAAATTTCTGCTCTTTGCAAACTTTGGGCAAGTATTATTTCAACGGAATCTTTGGAATGGTATTTTTCGAGGCTTTTTAATATAGCTTCGGAAAGATAACTTTTGAAGAACTTTAAATTATTTACAATTTCTTTGTTTTTTAATCTGACTTTGAGTTTTTCTTCATTATAGCCATCAAGTCTGTCAATAATGTCAAATAAATGGAGGTAATCTTTGCCCTTTTTTCCCGATCCCTGGATGGAAGAATACAGTTTAAAATATCGTTTTTCAAGCGGGGTAAGCGATTTTATTAATTGAAAAAGTTCATCTGAAGGAGTTTTCATATAGACAATATTGATAATGTGGATGGTATAAATATAACTAAATACTATTTATTGTATGTTGGACTACTAACTTTTAAGTCATATTTATTTGACTTCCGTTGCTCTTTTAATGAAATTGCTGTAGTACTTAATCAAATAAACTAAAATACTATGCAAAACAGAGCGAAAATATTACTGGTTAATTTTATGTTTACAATAGCATTCTGACTTTGCATGAATACCATTGCGCAAACCGTTTATCCTGATTTTGCAGATGGTACACAATAAATATTAAAGATAAAAATGGGTGTAGTATAAATGTTAATTGAATTAGGCACTTAAGCAATAACTATAATAAATTAGAACCATTGATAATAAAGGATTTGATATTTTCAAATTTAAAATTTGTGATGCAATTATGTGCTAACCCACATAAGGCCATTCTAAAATGCCTATGGCCATTGGTTTTCATAATATTATCTAAGTGCCTAATTCAAAATGTTAATTTAACAACTCCATGATACCCATGAAAAAGTTTTACTACATCCCCGTCTTCGTCATTCTTATTTCAGGCAACGTAGTTGCCAATGGAAATAGCGACAAACGCACCCCTTCGGAAAAAGAGAAATCACAACTCTCTCAAAATCTCCGTGGCAGCGGCCTCTGCTTCACCCCCAACAAAGGCCAGTTGGCCGACATGAACGGCAAACTTTGTCCCGATATATTATACAAGGGTTCAGGCGGTGGAGCTGATATTTATTTACGCACAACAGGCCTCAGCTACGTGTACAGCAACATGGCTGAAGTAATGCACGAAGTTGATGAGCAAGTGGAAAAATTAATACAGGCAGGAGCAATAACCGAAGCCGATGAACGCAAAAGCAAAGAAGAGTTAATGCAAAAGGAAAACATAAAGGTACACCGTGTTGACATGGACTTTGCCAATTGCAATGAAAACATAGAACAGCTAAATGAAAATGAAGTAGAGGGCTACAACAATTATTATTACGCCCATTGCCCCAACGGTGTTTTAAACGTAAAACAATACAACAAAGTAACTTATAAAAATATTTACAAGGGCATTGACATTACCTATTACGGCAACACAGAAAAGGGAATTAAATACGATCTTATCGTGCAACCCCATGCCGACCCCAATCAAATAAAACTCCACTGGACAGGCGCTGAAAGCATACACATTAACCGCCAAGGAAACTTAGTGATCAAAACCAGTGTAAATGAATTCACCGAATCCATTCCTAAAGTTTATCAGATCATTAACGGAAAAATCGTTGACGTAAAAGCGGAATATAAACTAACACTCTCCCCTTCGGGGAGAGCCGGAGAGGGGTTTATTAGTTTTTCATTTTCAACTTTTAATTCTTCATTTCCTTTAGTGGTAGATCCCTGGGCTACGTATTACGGGGGCACGGGTTTTGATTACTGTCGCAGCGTAGCCTGCGATAACACCGGAAATGTTTATTTGGTTGGATATACCCAAAGCCCTTCAGGTATTGCTTCACTGGGTTTCCAGACAGTTTTTGGTGGCAGTTTGGTTGATGCCTTTTTAGTAAAATTTAATGCCCTCAATGGAGCTCGTATTTGGGCTACGTATTACGGGGGTACGGGTGATGACAAGGGTCACAGCGTAGCCTGCGATAACGCAGGCAATATGTACCTGGCAGGAGAGACCACCAGCAAAAATCCTGGCGTAATGGCTATTGCTCCCGGCTTTCAAACTGTTTTTGGGGGGGGGGGTAATGATGCCTTCCTTGTAAAATTCGATGCTGCAGGCGTAAGGGATTGGGCTACCTATTACGGGGGTACGGGTGGGGAACAAGGTTACAGCGCAGCCTGCGATAACGCAGGCAATATATACCTTGCAGGATATACTACGAGCCCCAATGCAATCGCTACTGCTACTGGTCACCAACCTTTTTTTGCAGCAAGTATTGATGCCTACCTTGTAAAATTCGATCCTGCAGGCATGAGGGATTGGGCTACCTATTACGGGGGTACGGGTGCTGATTACGGTAACAGCGTAGCTTGCGATAACGCAGGCAATGTGTACCTGGCAGGATTGACTGCGAGCCCCAATGCAGGCAGTGCGATCGCCACTGCCGGTGCCCATCAAACTGTTTTTGGAGGAGGTCAGGATGCCTTCCTTGTAAAATTCGATGCTGCAGGCGTGAGGGGTTGGGCTACGTATTACGGGGGTACGGGTTGGGATAGAGGTTATAGTGTAGCCTGCGATAACACAGGCAATGTGTACCTGGCAGGAAATACCTCCAGCCCTAATACGTTATTAAATGTAATTGCTTCTCCCGGTGGCTTTCAAACTGTTTTTGGGGGTGGATTTAATGATGCCTTCCTTGTGAAATTCAATTCCGCAGGCGGGCGGATTTGGGGAACCTATTACGGTTCGAATCTTCAGGAAGAGGTTCCGTATGGCTGCCTTGCCATAGATGGAAACAACAATGTGTACCTGTATATGGAAGTAGAAGATGAGCCGGGACCCACTCTTATTGACCCCTGTGCCTACCAGCCTAATTATGCAGGTGGAGGAGAAGATCAGATGATTGTAAAATTTAACCCCGCAGGCCAAAAACTATGCGCCACCTATTTTGGCGGAACAGGGTACGAGGATTTAGACCTTGGAGGTGGAATAGCTGTTTCCGGTAATTTACTGTTTATTTGCGCCTCCAATTTAACAGGTGGCTATCCGGTAACCCCGGGCGCCCATCAAACAGTTCACGGAGGCGGTGGTGCTTATGATGCCGTTTTAGCCTGCTTATGCACCAGTATATGCGAGGGCAAAACCTTAGGCTTAAACTATACCGCGACCGTCACAAGCGTATGCGCAAATGCGCCTGTTACATTTACACCAACAATAAGCAAGTCCTGCGATACCACGGGCTATAAATACCATTGGGTATTTACGGGCGGAAACCCCGCAACATCAGATTTCGTGAAACCTACAGTAAGTTTTTCCGGTGCAGGTACACATGATGTAAAATTGGTTGTTACTACGCTTTGTAAAAAGGATAGTGTAATTAAACCTTCATATATAACCGTAAATAATTGCGGTTGCGCCCTCTCTTCTGCCGTTGTATCAACGGGCAACACAAGCTGCAGTACTAAAAGTGATGGTAGCGCTGCTATAACCATCAGCAACGGCAGTGGCGGCCCCTACACATATAACTGGAGCAATGGCATAACGGGAACCACAACCGGCACAGCGTTTCTCGTTAACGGATTATCCGCGTCAACTTATACAGTAACCATAACAGAAGGAGCTTGTACCTCAACAGCAAACGTGACAATCGGTTCCCCGCCGCCCATTGCCGGACAATTCACCAAAGGCGCGGCGAACTGTGCTGGCTGCGGTTGCAAAGAATGGTTAATGGTAAACGCTACAGGCGGCGCAAGCCCATACACTTATACATGGCCCGATGGATATGTAAACAGGTATAAAAATCAGCTTTGTCCGGGCACTTACACGATAAATATTAAGGATAAAAACGGTTGCAGCGTGAATGTAAATCTGAGTGTCCCTTAGTTTACATCAGTTTTTAAACGCTCTCGATTACCATCGCACTCGCTCCGCCACCGCCGTTGCAAATGCCTGCAGCACCATACTTCGCGTTGTTTTGCTTCAGCACATGTATCAATGTAACGATAATCCGTGCACCTGAACAGCCTAATGGATGACCTAATGAAACGGCGCCCCCATTCACGTTCACTTTTGTTGCATCAAGTTTCATTTCTTTATTGTTTACAATTGCTACAACTGAAAAAGCTTCGTTGATCTCAAAGAAATTAATATCGCTCATTTTTAATCCTGCTTTGGCAACGGCTTTAGGTATAGCTTTGGAAGGTGTTGTGGTGAACCATTCGGGAGCCTGCTCGGCATCAGCGTAGCCTTTAATGATGGCCAATGGTTTAAGGCCCAGTAGATCTGCTTTTTCTTTGCTCATCAATACAACCGCTGCTGCGCCATCGTTCATGGTCGACGAGTTTGCCGCAGTGACTGTTCCATCTTTGGTAAAAGCAGGACGAAGTTCAGGCAGTTTGGCAAAATTTACATTTTTATATTCTTCATCTTCTTTAACCAATATGGGATCACCTTTGCGTTGAGGTACTTCAACGGGTACAATTTCTTCGTTAAATTTTCCGGCTGTCCAGGCGGCTTGTGAGCGTTTGTATGATTCAATAGCATACGCATCCTGCTCTTCACGGCTTATTTTACATTCTTTGGCGCATAACTCCGCTGCGTTACCCATGGGATAATTGTGGTAAACATCTGTCAGGCCGTCTTTTGCCAAGCCATCAATAAGTGTTGTATTGCCATATTTATTTCCCCAACGCAAAGTTTCCGCATAAAACGGCACCTGGCTCATGCTTTCCATTCCACCGGCAACAATAACATCAGCATCGCCCAACATAATGCTTTGAGCACCCTGCATTATGGCTTTCATCCCGGATGCACACACCTTATTGATAGTTGTGCAAATTACATTGTCAGGTAAACCCGCGAATTTGGCTGCCTGGCGCGCAGGGGCCTGTCCGAGGTTGGCTTGCATAACACTTCCCATAAGCTCCGAAACTTCCAAGAGGTGTTCTTACGGCGGATACGATATAAACTGTTCTCATAATCAAGGTTGATTTATATTGTAAAATTACTCATTAAAATTTAATGTTCTATGGTTTCAGGTTTCAAGTTTCAGGTTTCTCAGTTTTTAACCTGAAACCTGAAACCTTTTCAAACCTGAAACTTAAATAATATATCCGTAATTTTATGGTATTAACAAATCCGTATGTTGAACTTTTTCTCAAAGTTGGCCAATAAGCATTCCGAAATTTATAAGATATTGGCTTTTTTGCTGAGTATAGCTGTAATTGTCTTTGTTTTTCCGCACCAGGGAAAATTCAAATATGATCTGCATAATATTAAGGGGAAACCCTGGAACTATGAGGATCTTATCGCTCCGGTCGATTTCGCTATTGTTAAAACAGCCGATCAGCTTTCTTCGGAGCGGAGCGAAGTTTATAAAAATGCCAAAGCGTATTTTAAGTTAGATAAAAATGTATATCCGGCAAAGATGTCGGAGCTTGAGCTTGGCCTTGAAAAACTGCTGGATAAAAGATCAACACGTGTAAAGCAGAACCTGCACAGCCTTTGCATTTCTTTAATTGACAGCTTGTATAAAAAGGGTATTATTCAGTTGAATGAGGTGTTTGAAAGTAAACCTGCTGATTACTCGGTATATGTGATGAACGACAGTATCGCTGAAGAGCACGACATCGGGGATTTTTTCACTGTGCAGACTGCCGATGAATATATTAAAGCGCAATTAAAATTGTATAATTCAAGTGAGACCAATGCGCTTATTCCTTTGTTGGAAAATGTTATTGCCCAGAATATTTTCTGGGAACGGGAAACTTCTGAAAAGGTATTAAAACAGGAGCTGGAAAATATTTCGCTCACACATGGCGGTGTTGTGAAGGATCAGAGTGTGATATTGAAGGGAGAAATTGTTGATGCGGAGAAATACCAGGTACTCGAATCGCTGAGGGCCGAATACGAGGAGCAATTGGGGGGTAATGTAAACTTTATTTCGGTATTGATCGGGCAAACTATTGTGGTGTCGCTGTGTTTGCTTGTGCTGGCAATATTTTTGATCATGTTCAGGAAGGACATTTTCCTTGACAATTCAAAGATCACCTTTATACTTTTCCTCATCGTATTAATGGTGGCTACGGCTAATTTGTCGATCAAGTATGATAAGTTTAATTTGTATGTTCTTCCGTTTTGTATGCTGCCTGTTATTGTCAGGGCCTTTTTCGATACACGTCTCGCACTCTTCGCCCATATTGTCACTACTTTAATTATCGCTTTTGTTTCCTCTAACCGGTTTGAATTCGTTTTTGTACAGATCGTTGCGGGCATGGTGGCTATTTTCAGCGTTATAAACCTGCGAAACCGCTCCCAGTTTTTTTTAACATCAGTTTTAGTCTTCGCGGCATATATAATTTCCTTTATCGGGATCAATATAGTGCAGGAGGGGAGTTTTACCGGCATCAACTGGAGTGTTACAGAGTGGTTCGGGATAAGCGCTCTGCTCACTTCGTTCTCTTATCCGCTCATCTTTGTTTTCGAGCGAACATTTGGTTTTCTTTCCGATGTTTCACTTATGGAGTTGTCGGATACCAATAGTGTATTGCTGCGCGAACTGGCATCAAAGGCTCCGGGTACATTTCAGCATTCGCTGCAGGTGGCGAATATTGCCGAAGAGGTGATCTACCAGATAGGCGGGGATCCTTTACTTGTGAGGACAGGAGCGTTGTACCATGATATCGGTAAAATGGAGGCGCCGATCTATTTTATCGAGAATCAAACGGCGGAAATTAATCCGCATAACGAATTGAGTTATGAAGAAAGTGCCGCGATACTTATTCGTCACGTCACACATGGCATTGAGCTGGCAAAAAAACATAATCTGCCCCAGCAGGTCATTGATTTCATAAGAACGCATCACGGAACTACTACCACCTATTATTTTTACAAGATGTATAAAAGAGATCATCCGGATGAGCAGTTTGATGAAGGTATATTCCATTACCCCGGTCCGATTCCATTCTCAAAAGAAACTGCTGTGCTGATGATGGCGGATGGGGTGGAAGCGGCATCAAGAAGTCTGAAATCGTACAGTGAGCAAAGCATACAGGACCTGGTGGATAAAATTATAGACAGCCAGATCGCTTTGAACCAGTTTGTGAATGCGGATGTTACATTCCGTGATATTAATATCATTAAAAAAATTCTGAAGAAAAAGCTTATCAGTATTTATCATGTTCGGGTTGAATACCCGCGTTAATTTATATTCCTATGGCAATTCCTATAGATGTATTTGGTTTGTTTAAAATGAGCAGTCCGGATAAAACGGATGAAAAAATGTTTCTCTTAAGGATAAAAAGGCCCGGTTATTCTTATGCGCGTCCCTACCAGGAAGATGAAGCATTTTACATCGAAAAAATGAAAATGGAAGCATTGCTGCTGGCTTGCTCGGCTAAATTTTATGGGGATAAGGAAGTTACGGTTGAACACATCAGTTCTTTTGAGTATAAGCCTAAAGGAGAAATTTTATTCAATTCTAATGGTATGATCGATGTCGAAATATGGGCCGGGCAGCCTTCTGAATTTCCTGATTCAATTGTTATTTCGATGGCGGATTCAGAAAATGATTTTTTGAAATTTGTAGAGATGGATGAGGATCTGAATTTTTTTCTCCCGTTAAGTAAAATAGAAAAATATACGGTCAGGTTCATTACTGAAAATGATTTTGATCTGTCATCCGTACCCAAGTATAATTTAACTGATCTCGATAAAACGGAAAACCAATGATCACATATATAATTATCGGGATCACCACTCTCATTTCAATTTCGGCTTTTTCGAATCGTGATCTGTTTGGCAAACTGCTGTTCAATGCTTCTGCGGTTTATAATCACAGGCAGTGGTATCGTTTGTTTTCACATGGTCTGGTGCATGCCGATGCGGGTCATTTGCTTTTAAATATGTTTGTACTTTTCTCTTTTGGCACAGCTATTGAAAATCATTATTTTAAAGCGATATTTTCTCAAAACGCGTCATTTGTATTCGCGTTGATGTATGTTACGGCTTTGCCCGCTTCTACATTGTATAGTTATTATAAACACAAGCACAATTATGCCTATAATGCTGTCGGCGCCTCAGGCGCGGTATCGGCGGTTGTTTTCGCCTGCATTCTTATCAGTCCATTGAGTACATTGCTTGTCTGGTTCATTCCTGTAAAGGCCTTTATTTTTGGTGCTTTGTACCTGGCGTATTCCTGGTATATGGGTAAAAAGGGTACAGATAATGTTGGTCATGATGCGCATTTCTGGGGCGCTGTTTACGGCATTGTTTTTACTGCGGTGCTGAAACCGGGGCTAATAATGAATTTCATTTACCAGCTGCAAAGTGTGTTTTAAATTTGACAGCTAAAAATTTAAATACTTTGGCGATGAACAAAGCAATTTTTTTGGACAGGGACGGGGTTATAAATCGTGAACGCGGTTTTACATATCGCCTGGAAGATTTCGAAATTTTACCCGGATTGATCAGTGCATTAAAAGAATTCAGGAAAAAGGGGTACATGCTTATCGTTGTATCCAACCAGAGCGGTGTAGCGAAGGGACTGTACAGGCAAACAGATATTGAGGTGCTGCACAATTACCTGGTTGACGCACTTAAAAAGGAAGGACTCGTATTTGACGAAATTTATTATTGTGTTCACCATCCGGATATAAGCAAATGTATTTGCCGCAAGCCGGATTCATTATTTGTTGAGAAAGCTATTGCGAGATTTGATATCGATCCCGCAGGATCATTTTTTATCGGCGACAAAGAGCGCGATATTGAGGCTGCTCATAAGGCGGGTGTAAAAGGAATAATGATAGAGGCCAACTCCCCGCTATCTGAAATTATGCATCTTATTAAGTGATTTTTTTGATGATTGTGGTGGATTTAAAGAACAAAAGAGCTTCCCCGGAGCAAAATCTTTGCCTTTTATAACTGAATCATGTAAGTTTGTCGTATGTCAGTTTTTTTAAATTTTAACGGCAAGCTGGTCAACGCTGATGAACCCCTTCTGAAGGTTGATAATCGTGCATTTCGTTTTGGTGATTCACTGTTTGAGACCATTCGTGTGATGAACGGCCAGCCCTTATTCTTGAGCGATCACATTACCCGATTATTGAAAGGAGTCGGGCTTCTCAAAATGGATCTTTCGCCCCAATACACTCTGAGTTTTTTTCTGAATCAGATTACCGAGCTTATCAAGGCGAATAATATAACTGCCGGAGGTCGTATACGTATCACGGTTTTCAGAAACGGGGAAGGGTTTTATACTCCAAAGGATAATTCAACCTCCTATGTAATAGAAGTGATCAGCATTCCTGAGAATGAATATATCCTGAATCAAAAAGGTTTTAATATTGATATTTTCAGCGAGATAAAGAAGCAGCAGAACCCGATGTCAACGATAAAGTCGGGAAATGCTTTGTTATATGTATTGGCCGGCGCTCACAAAGTTAAACAGCAATTGGATGATTGTGTGGTGATGAATGCCAAAGGCGATGTCATTGAATCTATCAATTCGAATATTTTTGCAGTAAAGAACGGTGTGTTATACACTCCACCTGTAAGTGAAGGATGTGTCGATGGTGTATTACGCAAAAAGATCATCGAAGTGGCTTTTAAAAACCGAATTGCGGTTTATGAGATTAACCTGGCACAGAGTGTGCTTCTCAGTGCCGATGAACTTTTTCTTACTAATGTAATAAGCGGTTTACGTTGGGTAGGCGCGTATAAAAACAAGCGTTACTTTAACAATACCTCCAAGTCGCTTACCGATAAACTCAATGAGTACGTTACAAAAAAGGTGGAATGATTTTGGTAATTGGTTGTCAGTTGTCAGTTGGTTGTATAATGCGAGCGGGATAAATTTCCGTATAGATATATTTAAAGATTGGAAGCCGGAAGTCCGAAGCCGGAAGACTTCCATCTTCGGACTTCCGACTTCCGACTTTTTCAAAATGCGACAATTTATCATGTTTAATGTATAATTTATAATCACTAACTTTTTCCCCTTCTCAATGTTTATAAGTCCTGTTGGGCCTGTTTTAATACAGTAATTTACGGGCTATATTTATAGCAGATATGGAGGCTTTGAACCGGCTCAGGCAAACAGCATTGATCACGTTGGTGATCGTACTTCTTCTGATTTTGCTTTCATTAACGGATTCTTCATTCAGGCTTGGCAGATATAAGTTTAAGCGGGTTGATCTGTTGTCCGACATAAAAACCACGGGGCTTTACAGGAAGTCGCCTTTAAGCGGGAGGCTGCTGACGGATTCTGTGATCAGGGCGGATAGCATAACGCGCGCGGCATTCAAGGCCGATCCGGCCTCCGTCATCGATTTCGGATCAGACAGTCTTCCGGAACTGAGGCATTTTTTTGAATCCCTTTTTCAAACTCAACAAAAGCAGAAAAAAACACGTATCGGTTATTTCGGCGACTCAATGATAGAGGGCGATCTTGTTACGCAGGACCTCAGGAGCACTTTGCAAGATACATTTGGGGGTATCGGGGTTGGCTTTATGCCTGTAACATCGATCGTGGCAGGCTTCAGGCAAACTATTCTGCATACTTTTTCGGGTAATTGGCAAACATATACACTGCTCGATCATTCAGGGGCTAATCATGTGCTAGGTATTTCGGGTTTTGATTTTGTTCCGGCAACAGTAGGCACCGCTGATCGGGCGACAACCGGCCCGGGTAGTTGGGTAAAATACAGTGCTGTTTCAAAAAACAGACTCAACCGGTTTTATAATGTGAGATTGTTCTACGGATCAGCTAAAGGACCTTCAAATTATGTAACAGCAGGGGGGCGGAACTTTTCCCTTGATGGAACATCGGCTGTTAATGAATTGCAGCTGCTGAAGGGGTATCCCGTACAATCGGTGCAGGCGGCTTTTCAGTGCCAGGATCGGGTGAATGTATTTGGTTTTAGCCTCGAAGGCGACAGTGGTGTATATGTCGATAATTTTTCTTTCCGCGGGAATTCCGGTATGCCGCTTACTAAAATACCGGCGGATATTCTGTCGGGAATAAATAGCCGGCTTGATTATGGATTAATTATTCTTCATTACGGCGTTAATGTGGTGAACGAAAAAGTAACCGATTTTTCCTGGTATGAGCGGGGTATGACAGAGGTGGTCAATCATTTGAAAGCCGCGATGCCAAACACAAGTATACTTATTATAAGCGCGGGTGACAAAAGCATCCGTCGGGATGGTGAATATATAACGGATCCTTCGGTACCATTGGTGATCGATATACAAAAGCGTGTGGCACAAAAAACAGACGTGGCTTTTTGGAATTTGTATGAAGCGATGGGTGGCTATAATTCCATGGTAAAGTGGGTGCAGGGCGATACTGTACTCGCAAACAAAGATTATACACATCCGAATTTCAGAGGAGCGAGAAAAATCGCTGACTTATTGTATAAACATTTAATGACAGAATATAAAACGTATGTTAGAAAAAAAGTATAAAGATATTATGTTCAAGGTTCAAGGTTCAAGGTTCAACGCTTCGGCTACGCTCAGCCCAGGTGTTCAAGGTTGCCTTTTGTCTCATATCTCATGTCTCATATCTCATATCTCATATCTCCTGTTTCCTATCTTACTTCTCACATCTCAAATCTCCTTGTCCCAGGTCATCCTTGATACTATTCTTCCCCATTATCCATTTATTGTAGTGGATTCAAATATTGTTTATAATGATAGTGTTGCTCTGCAGCCATTTTACGAAAAACTGGTACAACTTCAGAAGACCAAAGAAGGTCGGGTGAATGTTGTACACATTGGCGATTCGCATATTCAGGCAGATCACTTTTCCGGGAAACTGAGGCAGAATTTTCAGTGCGATTTTGGAAATGCTGGCCGGGGATTTGTATTCCCCTACCGTGTAGCAAAAACAAACGAGCCGATCAGTTATAAAACTTCCACCAATGTAGCCTGGCAATATAAACGCAATGTGTTTCCTGAACAACCACTTCCTATTGGTATAGGAGGAATCACAATTGAAACAGGCGATACGGCCGCCGAGATCAAACTGATGGTCAAGGACCAGGAGGGGCTGGATTACAGTTTTACAAAACTTACATTGTTTCACGACAGGAGTGAGGAGAATTTTGATTTCGCTGTTTATGATTCGCTGTACAATGAGATCGGGTATATAAACAACTCAATTGCCGGTGAAAATAAATACACCAGCGTTTTAACATTTGATAAACCTTACCGGAATATTATCATTAAATCATGCCCGCGTAATACCTCTCAAACCTGCGCACAAATATTCGGTATGCTGCTTGAAAATGATAAACCGGGTATTTTATATAATATGATCGGTGTGAATGGGGCGGAGTACAAGCATTATACCCGATCTCAGTATTTTGTAGAGCAGCTTCCGCTCTTGAAGCCCGACCTCGTTATTATTTCTTTGGGTACGAACGAAGGATATACGGCCGCTTTTGATAAGAATAAGTTTTACGGTAATATAGATACGTTGGTGACTGCTATCAGGAAGGCCAATCCAGGAGCAGCTTTTTTGCTTACAACACCCGGCGATTCATACAGGCGGACACGTAAAGGAAGAGTGAAAAATCCGGACATGCTTGACGCCCGGAATGCAGTTATAAGGTATTGTAAGAATAATAATCTGGCTTATTGGGACCTGTATGCGGTTATGGGCGGATATGGATCGATGGCCCAATGGTATAAAGCCAAACTTACAGCAAAAGACCGGCTTCACTTTGGCGCACGTGGATATATCATTCAGGCCGAATTGATGTATAAAGCTATTCTCGCGAAGTATAACAATTACGTTGAAAACAGGAAATAGAACGTGAACATCGACCATCATAAAATGCTTGAGCAGCTTACGTACAATGCCAAAGATCCTTTATTGTTTAACAGTGGCTTCTTTTTGTTTTTCATTTTCATCTTTTTCTTCTTTTACCAGTTCCTGTACAAAAAAAAATTAACGCGTGTAATATATTTTACGATCTTTTCGCTGTACTTTTTTTACAAGGCCTGCGGTTTTTATGTTTCACTGATCATCATATCCGCCATAGTTGATTTCAGTTTGTCAAACTGGATCTACAGAGTCAATACACCGGCCAAAAAGAAAGCGCTTTTGTTTTTCAGTGTAATCATCAACCTAGGGCTGCTTTGTTATTTCAAGTATACCGATCTGTTCATCAGTATCATTAATGACGCGCAACTGGGACGTTTAGAGCCGCTTAATCTTGTACTTCCTATTGGTATTTCTTTTTATACATTCGAAAATTTAAGTTATACGATCGATGTATATAGAGGGCAATTTAAGCCCGTAACAAGTTTCCTTGATTATTTATTTTTTCTTTCCTTTTTTCCAAAGTTGGTCATGGGGCCTATTGTAAGGGCGTCTGACTTTATTCCGCAGATACGTCAGGACATTCTCGTAACGCAGCAGGATATTGGCAGGGGTCTGTATCTTATACTGGGCGGACTTTTTAAGAAGATTGTGATATCCGATTTCATTTATGTCAATTTTGTGCAGTATATTTTTGATGATCCTGCACGCTACTCAGGTATTGAGTGTTTGTTCGGGGTGTATGGTTATGCCATGGTTATTTATTGTGATTTTTCGGGATATTCCGATATGGCCATAGGCATGGCGCAATGGATGGGGTTTAAAATACCAATGAACTTCGATCTGCCTTACCAGTCATCAAGCATTACTGAATTCTGGCGGAGGTGGCACATTTCACTTTCCTCGTGGTTGCGGGATTACCTGTATATAGCGCTTGGAGGAAACCGGAAAGGAAAAATACGCTTATACATAAACCTTATGCTGACCATGCTGCTTGGCGGCCTGTGGCACGGTGCCAGCTTGAAATTTGTTTTCTGGGGCGGGATGCATGGAGTGGCTTTAGCTATAGATAAGATGATTATGGATATTAGGAAGAAATTCTTTAATAGGAGACAGGAGTCCGAAGTCCGAAGTCCGAAGTCAAATCAAGAACTTCCGACTCCCGACTTCCGACTTCCGACTTCTAAACTCTCAAATCTCACATCTCAAATCTCTCATCTCCTCAGCATCGTCTTCACCTTTCATTTTGTTTGTTTTTGTTGGATATTTTTTAAAGCGAATACGTTCGATGATGCAATCATTATTATCCGGCAGATCACCGGCAACTTCAATGGTAAAGCATTTATCCCTATGATGCAGGCCTATACCGCTGTTTTTGCTGTTATGGGGATCGGTTACCTTATTCACTTTACTCCGAAAGGGATGCAGCTTAAATTGGAAAATTTAGTGACCGATATGCCGGTTATCGGAAAGGTTGCCCTGCTCTTTATATTTATCTGGTTGGCCGTTCAGGTAAAGCAGGCCGATCAGGTGATGCCGATCTATTTACAGTTTTAGTGTAACGCCCTCTTTAATTACCATGACGTATCGTCTATTTAAAGGCTAATAATGCTCACTTTAAGGGGCAGGTTATAGCGGTAAAACCCCGCCCGAAAGCGATATTTTAAGTGTAAGCGAAGTTTCAATTGATCCTGAATATGATGTAAATACCTGTTTATCAGATATTAACGAACTTGATTACAAAACAAAACCGGATCAACAAAAAGCCTCTTTGGCAAATAAATTTACCGTAAGTATCTTGCCAATTCAATAAAATCTCCGATATTTGCACCCCTACTATTAAAAAGGGATAAATTAGTTAAATACCTACCACATGTCAAGAATTTGTGAAATAACAGGAAAAAAGGCGATCACGGGCCATAAAGTATCTTTCTCAAATCGTAAATCGAAGAGAAAATTTAACGTGAATCTGAAGACCAAAAAATTTTTTCTTCCTGAAGAAAACAAATGGATCACTATACGTGTAAGTACTTCGGCTTTGCGCACCATCAATAAAAAGGGTGTTAATGCCGCTGTGAAAGAAGCACGTGAAAAAGGTTTTTTAAATAAATAATATAAAGCTTAAAACAAAATGGCAAGAAGTAGAAGCAGAATACAGGTTATAATGGAGTGTACCGAACATAAAGAGAGCGGTATGCCCGGAACATCCAGGTATATCACTACCAAAAATAAAAAGAATACACCTGATCGTTTGGAGTTGAAAAAATTCAATCCCATTCTGAAAAAAGTAACTCTCCACAAAGAAATTAAATAAGTTGTTAGTTATCAGCTGTCGGTTAAGTAAACCACAACTTAATACCTTAATAACTCAATAACATAACAAAATGGCAAAGAAAGTTGTAGCAACATTAAAAACAGGTAAAGGAAATAACTTTACTAAAGTGATAAAGATGACAAAGTCACCTAAAACAGGGGCTTATACATTTAAAGAGGAGATCGTTCACAACGATCACATAAAAGATTTTTTGGCAGCTAAGTAATGCCTGTGTATAAAATTTGTAAAAGCTTCTTTCTTTACGAAGGGAGCTTTTTTAGTTTAATATTTATTTCTCCCTTTAATGGGAAAACAATATATCCTCCCTTCGGAGGATCATGAGAACATGGGGATTTTAAGCATATTCAGCAAAGACAAAAAAGAAAAGCTTGATAAAGGACTGTTTGTAACCAAGCAGACTTTTTTTTCAAGATTGGCCAAAGCGATCACCGGCAAGGCCACTGTCGACCACGAAGTATTGGCCAGCCTGGAAGAGATATTGATCACTTCGGATGTAGGTGTGGATACAACGATGAAGATCATTGACCGCATTCAAAAACGCGTGGAGAAGCAGCGGAAAGTTGAAACGGACGAACTGAACAAAATTTTGCGTGAAGAGATCTCCGCGTTAATGGTGCAAAGCGATACCGCTGATCAAATCGGTGAATTTACTCTTCCTCAAAGCAAAAAGCCTTACGTGATCATGGTTGTGGGGGTAAATGGAGTTGGTAAAACAACCACCATCGGTAAGCTGGCCTATCAGTTTAAAAAAGCGGGGGCCAATGTAATGCTTGGCGCAGCAGATACATTCAGAGCCGCAGCGGTTGATCAGTTAACCATTTGGTCGGAACGTATTGGGGTACAGATCGTTTCACAAGGTATGAACGCGGACCCCGCCTCTGTTGCTTTTGACACACTTACATCAGCCGTTTCAAAAGGCTCAGATGTTGTAATCATTGACACAGCGGGTCGCCTGCACAATAGGGTGAACCTGATGAATGAGTTGAGCAAAATAAAAAAGGTGATGCAAAAAGTTGTGCCCGATGCTCCGCATGAGGTACTACTTGTGCTGGATGGATCTACCGGTCAGAACGCGATAGAACAATGCAGGCAATTTACTGCTGCAACAGATGTGAATGCTTTGGCGATCACCAAACTGGATGGTACAGCCAAAGGCGGTGTGGTAATTGGCATCTCAGATCAGTTTAAGATACCGGTGAAATATATCGGGGTTGGAGAGAAGATGGAGGACTTGCAGGTATTTAATAAGCATGAGTTTGTTGATTCCTTGTTTAGCACAGATTTAAGGGATTAAGTAAATAAACCCCGAAGGAGTTAAACAACAATAACCACCGATGCAATCGGTGAAAAAAAGAAGAAGGAATCACAACCCCGAAGGGGTTGAATAAGGATTGGAATAATGAGCAGTTACAGACAAATCCTCTATCAAATTGTCTTCAGGACAAAGTCCAATAAGAATACATTGGCTGATGAGTATTGCAATGAACTTTATAAGTATATCGGGGGAATTATCAGGAATAATAAATGTGTTGTTTACCAGATCAACGGCGTACAAGATCATATTCATATTGTATGTGACCTCCATCCAACCGTGGCATTAGCAGACCTTATTAAGGACATTAAAGTAGCCGGTAATCTCTGGATGAAACAATCCGGAAAATTTCCGGATTTTGATGGTTGGTCGGAAGGGTACGGGGCTTTTACATATTCTATTAAGGAAAAGGACAGGCTGATCACCTATGTGAAAAATCAAAAAGAACATCATGCGAAATTTAATTTTATAGATGAATACAAAAAAATGTTGATTGAGCATGAAGTTGAATTTGATGAGAAATATATATGACCGGAACATTCAACCCCTTCGGGGTTGGGATACTGTATTTACTTGTTTACCTTGTGTTGCACACAAGGTTATTGTTGTTTAAGTCCTTCGGACTTATTCGGGATGAGAAGGTTGGTCAAGCTGGTTGTACTTTGTAGTGGACACAAGTTTGTCTGCCTGTAATCAGGCTGTAGTCAGACAGGTTGTTATTTAAGTTCTTCGGAGCTATGCAGGGGCATTTAGAATTAGTTGTTTGATTTTTATAAATTCTAATCGATAGGTGAAATTTTGAAAACAAAGACATTAAAGAAGAATAAAGTAAATGTTATAACCCTTGGCTGTTCCAAAAACATCTACGACTCAGAGGTGCTGATGGGGCAATTGAAGGCGAACCACTTTGATGTAGAGCATGAGAGTGAGAAGGATGATTCCGGAATAATAATCATTAACACCTGTGGCTTTATTAAAAATGCCAAGCAGGAGAGCATTGATACCATTATCCGTTACGCGGAGGCGAAGAAAGAAGGCCTGATCAATAAATTATATGTGACGGGATGTTTAAGCGAGCGCTATAAGCCTGAACTCGAAAAAGAAATTCCTGAAGTGGACGCGTACTTCGGTACGCGTGACCTGCCGCGACTGCTGAAAACCCTTAAAGCCGATTATAAGCATGAGTTGATCGGGGAGCGGTTGCTTACCACGCCCAATCATTTCGCGTATTTTAAAATTGCCGAGGGTTGCGACAGGCCTTGTTCGTTTTGTGCTATACCGCTGATGCGGGGTAAGCATCTATCAACCCCAATGGAGCAGTTGGTGCAGCAGGCGAAAACACTGGCAAAGAATGGTACGAAGGAATTGATACTCATCGCACAGGATCTGACTTACTATGGCCTTGACCTGTATAAGAAACGTAATCTGTCGGAGTTGCTGAATAAACTTTCCGATGTGGAAGGTATTGACTGGATACGTTTGCATTACGCGTTCCCTGCTGGTTTTCCGATGGATATACTGGATGTGATGCGCGATAAAAATAATATCTGCAATTACCTGGATATGCCTTTACAGCACATCAGCGACAATATGCTGAAGAGCATGCGCAGGGGAACAACAAAACAAAAAACAATAGACCTCGTAAAAAGTATACGCGATAAAGTGCAGGGTATTGCCATACGTACCACATTGATCAGCGGTTATCCGGGCGAGACGGAGCGGGATCATGAAGAAATGCTGGAGTGGATAAAGGATTCACGTTTCGATCGTTTGGGGATATTTCCGTATTCGCATGAAGAAAATACGCACGCCTATTCATTGACGGACAATATACCCGCTGAAGTGAAGCAGGTCAGGGCGGAAGCGGTGATGGCTTTGCAGCAAACCATTTCCGATGAGTTGAATCAGCAAAAGATCGGAAAAACATTTAAAGTGTTGTTCGACCGCAAAGAAGGCAATTATTTTGTGGGCCGCACGGAGTTCGATTCGCCTGAAGTGGATAACGAGGTGCTTGTGAAAGCCGATAATTATATACGTATTGGTGATTTTGCCAGCGTAAAAATTACCTCCGCTGAACCGTATGATCTGTACGGGGAGGTCGTAGACGGTGATAAGTAACCGGTATTCAGTGATCGGTGATCAGTTATTGGTTTGTTCACCCTCTCACCGATTACCGATCACTGAATACCGATCACCCTTTCCCGGTTAACAACCCAAACATTAACTGTAATTGTATATATTTGCCGACAGATGGGTTTAGTTGAAGATATAAAGCAAAGAAGGTTCAGGAATGAGCACCACAAGGCTGTTGTAAATATTATTTATACCAGCAATTGGTTAAACAGTATTCACACCCGTTTCCTGAAGAAATACGGTATTTCACCTGAGCAGTTTAATTTACTTCGTATTTTGCGCGGACAGCATCCTAAACCGGCTACTGTAAACCTGTTGATCGATCGTATGCTGGACAAGATGTCGAATGCTTCACGGTTGGTTGAAAAACTTCGTATGAAGGAATTGGTGGAACGCAGGCCAAGTCTGGAAGACAGGCGTGCCGTTGATGTTGTGATTACACAAAAAGGACTTGATCTTTTAGCTTCGATCGATAATAAGCTGGACGACCTTGTTGACATTGGGAAAAAAATCACTGAAGCCGAAGCACTGGAGTTGAACAGGATACTGGATGAAATGCGTAGTTAGTCAACGAATAACGAATAAAAAACGAACTTAAGAATCAATACCGGTAACGTAGATCTTTTTATTTTTTCTTCAAACTTTACTTAGATAGGTGAATTTTAGATTTTGTGTTGTGTATATTAAATGTTTGACATTCGTAAATTCGTTATTCGTTGATTCTTTATGAACTATTTATCAGTTGAGAACCTTTCCAAGTCGTACGGCAATAAAGTACTGTTCGATAAAATAAGCTTTGGCATCAGCCGCGGGCAGAAGATGGCGCTGGTGGCCAAGAATGGCGCGGGTAAAACCACATTGCTGAAGATCATCGCCGGACAGGATACTCCTGATGGCGGACAAATTACTTTACGTAAAGAAATTTCCAAAGCCTACCTCGAACAGGAGCCTAAGCTGGACGATAACTTAACTGTACTGGAAGCCGTGCTTGCTTCGGATAACCCGATCACCAGGGTGATACAGGAATATGAGCATGCCATCACATTGGTAGAAACACAGCATAGTCCCGCGAATGATGAACGTTTGCAGGATGCCATGTCGCAAATGGATATGCATAATGCCTGGGATTATGAACAGAAAATAAAGCAAATACTTTCACGCTTAAAGATCACGGACCTGGAGCAAAAAGTTGCATCGCTTTCGGGCGGACAGCGCAAACGCGTGGCACTTTCAAAAATACTGATCGCCGAGCCCGACCTCGTGATCATGGATGAACCCACCAACCACCTTGACCTTGAGATGATCGAATGGCTGGAAGGTTATTTGATGAACAAAGATCTCACTTTATTGATCGTGACGCACGACCGCTACTTCCTTGATCGTGTGGCCACAGAAATTGTGGAGATTGATGGCGGAAAAATATACCAGTATGCCGGCAACTTCAGCTATTTTGTGGAGAAGAAGGCCGAGCGCGAAATAATGGAGAACAGTGAACTGGACAAAGCCAAAAATTTATACAAGCGCGAACTGGAATGGGTGCGTAAAATGCCCCGTGCGCGCGGCACCAAAGCCAAATCGAGGGTGGATGCGTTTGATGATGTGAAGAAAAAAGCTACCGGCAAAAAGAACGAGGATGCCTTGCAGCTCACGGTGAAGATGACGCGTATGGGCGGGAAAATACTGGAGCTTATTAAACTTGGTAAATCGTTTGGCGATAAAAAAATACTGGAAAATTTTTCATACGTATTTAAGAAAGGCGAAAAGATCGGCATTATGGGCCCGAATGGAGTGGGGAAGAGCACCTTCCTGAACATTATACAGGGTTTAGAACAGGCCGATACCGGCAAGATACAAACGGGAGAAACAATAGTGTTTGGCTATTACTCGCAAAAAGGTATGAAGATGCGCGAGGATAAACGTGTAATAGAAGTGGTGAAGGACATTGCGGAGTTTATTCCCCTTGCGGATGGCTCCAAACTCTCAGTTTCTCAGCTGTTGCTGCGTTTCCAGTTCAGCGGTGATATGCAGTATAGTTTTGTAAGCAAATTAAGCGGGGGCGAAAAACGCAGGTTGTATTTATTAACTGTGTTGATTAAAAATCCTAACTTTTTAATTCTGGATGAGCCCACCAACGATCTTGATATTTTAACCCTATCTGTGCTCGAAGATTTTTTACAAAGCTTTGGGGGCTGCATGCTTATTGTTACTCACGACCGTTACTTTATGGACAAGCTCATCGACCACTTGTTTGTGTTTGAAGGCGAAGGTTATATAAAAGATTTCCCGGGCACTTACTCCGAATACACTGTTTGGAGAGAAGAACAGCAGCGCGAATTAAAAGCGGGCAACACTCCTGCTAAAGCCGAAGAAAAAGTTGTAGTAGAAAGCAAACAGGATTTTCCTCCCGCCAATGGGCCACGCAAGGCAAGCTTTAAAGAAAAATTTGAGTTTGAACAATTGGCCAAAGAACTGAAAGAACTGGAAGAGGAAAAAAATAAACTAACTGAAATTTTCAATATTTCCTCCCAACCCCATGATGAACTGCTGAAAAGCGGTGAACGCCTGGGTAAAGTGATCTCTGAAATTGAAGAGAAGTCTTTAAGATGGCTTGAACTATCGGAGTTGAGTTAAGTGCCTGCTATTCTAAATCCTCCGGAACGCAAAGCTTACACCCAAGCATAAACTCATAACCCTGTCAGGGTTCTAAACCCTGACAGGGTTATCCAAGGGTTATCCAACGCGCGTACTTTTACTCTCAATGCGCGTTAGACCGCGGCCCACAATCCCATTCCAATGCAGGAGTCGCCTGCCCACCTCAATCCCCTACAATTTCTAACAATAGCTTGCAAACTGTTATAAATACAATACTTTAGTGCCTTATGCGAATTTGTTTGGGTTTTGTATATTTATGATAATATACTTATAGAAAAGACCAGCTCATGAAAAAAACAATATTACTTGCCATTATACTAGTGCAGGCCATAAGCGGAGCAATTGCTCAAACGCAATGGACACAAACATCCACTCCTCCGGGTGGAAGCGTATGGGATATTGAGGTGATCGGTACTAATATTTTTGCAGGCGCTACCAATGGAGGAGTTTATTTTTCGGCTGATAACGGAGTTACATGGCAGCAAAGAAACGGAGCTTTTTCAAATATGATAGTTCGTACATTGGCTGTCAGCGGCAATGATATATTTGCGTGTGGCATGAGTAGTTTGGGTGGAAGTATATTATATAAATCATCAGACAATGGAATGAACTGGACGGATATTACACCTGTTGATCTGAAAATGTCTTTTGAAATCAGAACTATGGCAATCACCGGTACAGATATTTATGCGGTGAGTTCACCCGATGGTGTTTATAGATCATCTTTAAGCGGCATCAGTACCACGAGCTGGACATCTTTCAATACAGGTTTAACAAATAAGCAAATACGTTCATTGAAAATAAAGGGGACTACTATTTATGCCGGTACCTACGGTGATGGCGTTTGGACTTCTCCAACTTCAGCTGCTGCGTGGAGTTTAACATCTTCAACTATGTCTGAGTATTCTGATTATGTCCAATCGCTAAGTATTAGCGGGTCAACAATTTTTGCAGGTAATATTTCGGGGACACCTGTATTATATCGTTCAACAGACAATGGTGCCAACTGGGTACAATCAAATACAAGTATTTTTGGAGATAAACCGGTTTACGAAATAATAAATGATGGAAATACAGTTTACGCGGGTACGGAAGGAGCGGGCATTTATAAGTCGACTGACAATGGAGTAACGTGGTCGGCATACAACGAAGGGTTACAGGATACTTCAGGCAATTGGATATGTGCAAACATACGATCACTTGTTTTTAGCGGAAACTACTTTTTTGCCGGGACCGATGACGGAGTTTGGAGAAGGTCGGCAACACCTTTAAGTATTGATGAATCAAATACCAATGATCAGGTCTCTTTTTATCCCAATCCTTCTAAAGAGTATATTGTAATTAAAGTAAAAAATGGTTTGCCGGCTTCCGTTTATACTATTTATGATCAGTTAGGCAGAGTAGTATTAACCGGAAAAATAACAAACGAAACTTCAGACATAAACATTCATGAATTAAATGCCGGAATATATATACTCAGTTTGGAAACCATCAATCCTCAGCGGTTTAGGTTTATAAAGGAATAGCTCCTTCTGGTCAAAACTTATCGCTTGTCGGTGATATGTTGTCAACTCAACTCAATTATTTCCTTTTCCCCTTCGACTTATTTTTTCTATTGTAATTGTTTTTTCCCTTCCAGCTACCCTGGATCCATTCATGACCCAGGTTGTGATGGCGTTTCCAATGGCCGCGGTTCCAATACGCGCCGTCATGAGTAGGGGTATCCCAATGGCCACTTACGTATCTATAACTTGTACCATATGGTTCCCATTCGTCATCGATCCATACATGCACAATAGTGGGTTGCGGTGTCATAACTATTACCGGGGCAACAGGGCGTATCTTTATATATATATGTGCCGGCCCGGAAAATGATGCGCCGAAAAAAACTATTGAAACGAACAGCAAATTGACAGGATTTATTTTCATAATAAAAAATTTAGTGGATTAAATTATATGATGCAAATGTGTAAGTATTGTATAAGGAAGTTGTTACACAATGATATATTTTATGTGCATTATTCACACATTGTGTAAATAGGTACATTTGCTATTGCCGGACATGACGATGGACATTAAATGCAGATTGTTTAATATTGATCTTTGTGACGTGTAAATACTTTTGTGAAAAAGCTTTTAAAAATATTCCTTATTATTTTATTTATCCTGCTTGGAATCATTGCCGGGCTTTTTACGTGGCGTTTTGTAAATTATAAATTGGATAAGAACCCGGACAAGACTTTTTTACTTCCTTATGTCGAGATAGCACAGGTTGAAATAGCTTCTCATACCCCGGAGAGAACAGAATTGATCGTTAATATGCGTATTGTAAATCATTTGCCCGGTTCATTTACTGTTGATAGTTTGCAATACAGTGTTTTTATTGATGGCGAAAAAGTGGTGAAGAATACATATAAACGATCTGTTACATTTAAACATGGTGATAGCAGCCGGATCGAGTTGCCGGTCACTATTTCAACCGACGAGCTTAAGGCGATCATAAAAGCGAACGACAAAAAGGGAATTGATTCCGTTGAATATCAATTACAGGTTTCATTCTATACCGATTTGATCTTTAAAAAGAAATTCGGATTTAATTTTAAAAAGGTACTTCCGTTGTATTATTTTCTGGAAGCATCTGCCGAACACATACGTATCGATTCGCTTAACTTCTCGAGGGCGGCCATTCAACTTATTGTATCGGTAAAAAATAAGAATGTTTTTCCGATTCGTTTCAGCGAAGTTTCTTACAAGTTCGCTATAGAAGATCATAAGTGGTTAGAGGGGCGAATTCCGGGGCTTACGGTGATTAAAGCGAATAGTGTAACTGAGATCAGTATACCGATAAGAATATCTTTTAGAGAAGTGGGCAAAACACTGTTTGACCTGTTGAAAAACGGAAGTAAGGTTAATTACAAACTTTGGATCGCATTCGTAATAGAATCAGAAAAAAATATATTGTCAAACAGTAAAGTAATTCTTAACAGTTCCGGGTCGGTAAAATCACTTTTGAAATCAGTTCAAAAGTGATTTATAAGACAATACAAGGGCAATCTCTCAGACCACAATCAGCAAATAATTATAAATTAGTGTCAAATTAACTGACATAAAATGCCCGATATCGTATCGAAAATCGCAGTTCGTTTAGGGATCTTCCTGGTGTCGGGTTATTTATCACCCCTTATTTTGTTTTTGGCTAATCTGGTTCCGCTCATTGGTTATCTATATTTCGATTGGAACGCGAATGATATCATCATCATCTTTGTTTTTGAAACAGCAGTTATTTTGTTTTTTGCGTTGTTCAAAATTATCTTCCTGCAGATCATTGGTAAAAGGGATGCTTATATCAGGAATCTTTCATCCGGACAATTAAAATATTCTTCACTCAGCATCTTTTTAACGGATATTTTTTTGATCGTTAATAATTTTTTTGTCGCGGTACTGATCTGCCTGCTGGCGATAGGTTTGCTGTTGTATTCTGTATTGTTTTTGTCACTGCTTATATTGGATAAAGGATTCATTCCGCAGGACCCCATCACTTACATTATGTCGGGAACCACGCAGCATTTTTCGGTCGCCCTTATTGTTATCATTGTTGAGCATTTCTTTTTATTCATCAGCAATTTCCTGATAGGGAAGGAGTACAACTATTTTCATCCTTTCGCTATACCCTTGAAAAGAACAATTTTACTTCTGTTTGCAATAATTGCAGCAGTCGAATTAAGTGAAAAGTTTTCCGATCAGCATTTTGTTTACCTGGCGGCATTGATCTTTCTGAAAATGCTTGGTGAATTATGGATGGTGATCGGCGAAAGAAAAGCCGGGGTAAAAAGTGGTGATACCACATTACAACGGTGACGTGGCTCATAAGAGTAATTTGTTCAATTGGTCTTGTAATATGATCACAATGAAATACTATTCAACAGCGAACGCAGCTCAGCGCTTTTATCCGGGTATCCCAGTTTTTCATAGGAGTTGATAAGGTTATTGATGAGCCGCTTGATGATATCAAGGTTGGAGCAGGAGCTGTAATATTCTTTTTTAGGTTCCAGTTTTAATTGTTTGATGAACGCGTCAATTTCTCTGCGGCTAAAAACGGCGCCACGGCTGAAAGGGTTGATGTAAAATAAAATGGGTGTTTTACTTTCGTCCTGCGCGATGATCGAAGGAAGATCAGCTTCATCTTTATAAGCCAGTACAAAATGTTCGGGCAGGTTTACGCCATAAACGGGGAGTCCCAGGCTTTGCGCTACAATGGCGTAAATAATGGACAGCGACAAAGGATTTCCTTTTTTACTTTCCAGCACATTATTGATGTAACTGTTTTGCGGCGCGTAATAATTTGTAGTGTTGGGACTGAATAAATGAACATCGAATAAAATATGATTGAGCACCTTTGTCTTTTCAAGGGCGGTGAGGTTATCATTCAGCTCCAGCCATACATCGTGTTTTACCTGTTCAAGCTGTTTATACATTTTAGCGATGTCAATATCCGGATATTGGTATTGGGCCACAAGCAAAGCGCCTTCCAGCAGGTTATGTGAATTTTCCTCCGCCCATTTTTTCGCGTCCTCAGCTATCTTCTGAAACTGTATGGCGTGAATTATATTTTCGATGCGTGTTTGAAGCAGAGGGTTGAATGAATGTTCCCACGCGTTTTCAAGTACAGGTATCACGTCGTGTCCAAGTGATACGATCTTGGTCTTTATATGAGAAAAAACTCCTTCATCGGGGTCATCCAACAGGCTTATCAGGGCGTTCAGTTCGTTCGGCTTCATTCTTCAAAAGTACCGCCGTGAACGGCCTGTTTTAATGGAAACCAAACAAAGTTTTAACCGCGTACCTGTTGAAAGTATTCATTTTTAATTTAAATAATTGAAAATCAATATGTTAGTATTATTTGTCAGAAATTGTTAACTTTGCACCATAATAAATCAAACATTTTATGACGAAGAAAAAAATTTTAGTTCCGGTTGATTTCTCTGATCAATCCCTCATTGCACTCGGACAATCCTACAACCTGGCAAGAAAGTATAAAGCTGAAATAACATTGTTATATGTTATTGAGGACCACGGTTTGGTTTCCAAACTTTTCTCCAAAGAACAGGATGACAGCCTTAAGAAGCAGGTCGAGGAGAATCTTTCGAAATTAGCTGCAGATGTTGAAAAGAAGCAGGGTTTAAATGTTACCACTATGGTGGCACGCGGCTCGGTTTACGATAAAGTGGCTGAAGTGGCTGATATGATCAGCGCTTTGTTTATCATTATGGGAACGAACGGCGCTACTAATATTAAAAGAAAATTCATAGGATCAAATGCGTTGCGTGTTGTGCGTGAAGCGAATGTTCCTGTAATTACCATAAGAGGACAACATCACCGCGATGGCTGCAAGAACATTGTATTGCCGCTTGACCTCACAAAAGAAACAAGAGAAAAGGTGAGCTTCGCTATAGAGTTGGGGAAGTTAGGAGATGGTTCCGCTATCCGCATAGTGTCGGTGTTATTTACCACCGATGAATTTGTGGTGAACCGTCTGACACGCCAGTTGCAGCAGGTGAAGCAGTTCATTGAAAAAGAAGGACTAGTATGTTCCGCCGAGATCATCAAAGGAGTTAAGAAGGAAGAAACACTTGCGCAGAGCATTATCAATTATGCCCATAAAGTGGAAGGTGACCTGATCATGATAATGACCCAGCAGGAGCAGGATTTCACGTATCGTTTCGTTGGCTCTTCCGCACAGGAGATCATCAATACATCTGATATACCTGTTATCAGCATCATTCCGTCGATGAAACGGAATATTGTATCTGTAACACCATATTAATAGCATTCAAATGCATATTAAGATCCCGGCTAAAAATTTCTAACTTAGCCGGGATTTTTTTATAATAATTAATACACCTGATCTATGAAAACAAAGGCACTTGACATTAGAAAAGTACTTATCCCGATCGATTTTTCCGAGACCTCGATGCTGGCCATTGAGCATGGAGCATTCATGGCCAAGCTGTATAAAGCCGATGTTATATTGGTGCATGTGGTTGAACACAGCTGGCAAAAGTTCAGTATTGTGGCACCCGAAATAAAATTTGAGCTGCCCGAAAATATTCTCAGCCTGGCTGAAGCAAAACTGAAAGAAGTGGCTTCAAAGATCAGGAAGGACTATGGGGTGACTGCCACTGCCATCAGTTCCCAGGGAAATATATGCGGAGAGATCGTCGAATTGGTGAATACCGAAAAGGCGGATATTATTGTGATGGGAACCCAGGGGGCATCGGGTTTGCAAGAGGTATTCATGGGAAGTAACTCATATAAAGTCGTTACACTTGCTCAATGTCCTATACTTACCGTACAAAGTCATTCCCGTCGTATCGGTTTTTCAGAAATATTATTGCCGATCGATAACTCGGGTCATTCCCGTCAAAAGGTGGGGTATACTGTTGAGCTCGCGAAACATTACGGTTCGAGGATACACATATTAGGATTGTTGGATGAGGATGATTCGCAGGACCTGGATAAATTCAAAATCAAGATTCAGCAGGTAAAGGATTTTGTTGAAAAATGTGAGATACCATCTGTCGTTGATATACAGGTAGGAGGAAACCAGGCAAAAAACACAATTGATTACGCCAAGAAACACAATGCGGAATTAATTGTAATAATGACCGACCAGGAAGAGAATTTCACGGGATCTTTTCTCGGACCGTACGCGCAACAGGTTGTGAATCATTCATGGGTGCCGGTTTTAAGTTTTAAACCTGTCGAGAACCCCGGAAATATTTCCTGGACCTATCCGTATAATTAATTGCGGAATCAGGATAAATAATTGATTTACGACGTAATGAGCTTGCCCCAAGATGTTTCAAGCTTGATAAAGAGGGTAAATTTCATTATATTTAAACGTAATGTTTTCACCATATGAAGATGCGTTTACCTATAGTTATAGGTTTGGTGTTGTTGTTGCCGGGTGTTGTTGTGCAGGCCCAGGGCGATAGATGCGGAACTATGCTTTATGATCAGTATATGCTGAGCCAGTATCCTCAGCTTGCCGCCATCCGTAAACAAGCGCGGATTGAGATCCGTGAAAACCCTAAGATTCCTTCATTTCAGAAATTATCCACAACTGTGATAACTATACCGGTGGTGGTGCATATAGTTTATAATACTTCCCTGCAAAACATTTCGGATGCACAGATACAATCGCAGATCGCGGTTTTGAACAACGATTACAGGAAACTGAATGCCGACACAACGCTTATTCCCATGCCATGGAGAACAGTGGCGGGAGATGTGGGCATTGAATTCTGTCTTGCAAAAAAGGATCCCGCCGGAAATGATACAAATGGAATTACGAGAACATCAACTATCGTTACTCAATTCAATTACGACAACCAGGTGAAGAAAACGAGCACAAAAGGACAGGATGCCTGGGATCCCACAAAATACCTTAATCTGTGGGTCTGCAACCTGGGTACCTCACTTTATGGTTTCGCCCAATTCCCTTCCGATTTCGGAACAAGTCCTTCCACGGATGGTGTTGTTATTAATTACACGGCCTTTGGTACTTCCGGTGCTGCAAAAGCTCCTTCAAATAAGGGTCGCACAGCCACACATGAAATAGCTCACTGGCTTGACCTGTATCATATTTGGGGTGATGACGGTGGCGGATGCACAGAAGATGATTTTATCAATGATACTCCCAACCAGGCTTCGGCGCATTACGGATGTACACTTACCTATCCATACACGGATGCCTGTTCGCCAACAGCTCCCGGTATAATGTTCATGAATTATATGGACTATGGCGATGATCAGTGCCTTGTGATGTTCACAAAGGATCAGGCGACACGAATGATCAATACTCTTAACACCACGCGTTCTGCTATACTTAATACAACTATTTGTTCGGGTCCGTCTTCCGTTCCCGATGACGGATATCAAAGCCGATCTGTTTTTTCAGTTTATCCTAATCCCGCGAATGGTGTCATCACATTATCCTCTATGGATCCTGTAAAAGAACTGGCTGTATATAATGTGATCGGTGAATCCGTTTTTTACTTCAGTCCCGGACAGTACCAGGCTCAGCCAATTGATGTTGATCTGAGCGATAAGCCGGCAGGAGTATATTTTGTAAAAATATTGACTAGCAAAGGGTATTCCAGCCAAAAGGTGATTGTGGAGCGGTAAAACTTGTTCAATTTTCACTGAGCTTTCATTTTTGAGATGAGTTCTAATACACGTATCTTTAGTCTGTATAGTTTTGAATATATCATATACTATGGCAGGTGTATTAAGGCGAAATATTTTAGTCATTTCTTTTTTAATGGCTTCGTTCACAGTAATTGCTCAAAGTGATTTTAAACTTCCTGCCAATGCCGACCCCGGGCTTGCTGATGAAAAATTTAATGCGAATAATTTTACAGCCGCGCTGAAGGATTACCTGTTCCTGTTAAAGAAAGACCCGAAGAATTTAATGTATTCTTACCGCGCAGGTCTTTGTTTCCTTAACACCAATATAAACAAGGCAAAAGCTATCCCATACCTTGAAGCGGAGACAAAAACCGAGAAGCCTGATTATGACAGCTGGTTTTACCTTGCCAAGGCCTATCATTATGCCTATCGTTTTGATGAAGCCGTTCAGATGTTCACAAAATACAAGGAACTCGCGAAAGGAAGTTCTGACAACAAAAAGCAGGTTGACCGATACATACAGTATTGTTATAACGCGAAAGAGCTTGTCAAATTCCCGCTTAAAGTAACATTCAATAACCTGGGAAAGAATGTCAATTCTTCCTATGCGGATTATCAGCCTTTTGTGCCCGAAGATGAATCTTACCTCGTATTCACAACACGCAGAAAGGAAGGAGCCATGCAATCCGAGGACGGAGTGTTTACCGCCTCTGTATTTATTTCAAAAGTGCTGAACGGTGAGTTTGGAAAAGCGAGAAGCATCGGTCCGCCGATAAATACCGGTGATGGTGATGAAGAAGTGGTTGGTTTGTCTTTGTCGGGCGACATTATGATACTGGTTTATGATAACCTGGTGAGCTTTGCCGACCTGTTCATCGCGTACGCGGATAAAAAAATGAATTTCAAAAAAGCCACATTGCTGGATAAGAATATCAACTCAAGCGCCCAGGAAATATCGGCATCCATTTCACCTGACGGGAACACACTGTATTTTACCAGTACACGTTCAGGAGGTTTCGGCGGCAGCGATGTTTATGTAACGCATAAACTACCCAATGGAACCTGGGCCCTGGCCCGGAATTTGGGTCCCGAAATAAATACGGAGGCGGATGAAGATTTTCCTAACATATCTCCTGACGGAAAAACCCTATACTTCAGTTCAACAGGACATACCAGCATGGGAGGTTACGATATTTTTAAAGCGACATGGAGCGAAACAACGAATCAATGGACCAATATCAAAAACTTCGGGTATCCCATAAATACCACAGATGATGATATGAACCTCCGGCTTTCATCAAGCGGAAAATACGGATATATCTCGGCTTTGCGTGATGGGGGGATCGGGGACTTTGACATTTATCGTGTGGATTTTAATGATGTGGAACCGAATTATTCATTGATAAAAGGCCAGGTACTATCTGCGGATACCTCACGAAAGCTTAATTACAACAACAACCAGGTTTCAATTGTAGCGATCAATAATGTTACAAATAAAAAATTCGGACAGTATGTTCCCAATCCGGTTTCAGGTAAATATGTCATGATACTTCCTCCCGGAAATTATACCATTGAGCTCGACGCGGACGCTTTTGAAAAATATTCGGAAAAATTTGTTGTGGCCGATAAGATCGGTGTCCGCCAGGAAATAGATAAGAACATTATTCTTTTGCCAAAGGAAACGGGACAACCTGAAGAATCGGGGACGGAGCCCGATCAATTAAATAAGAACAAGCTGAAATAAACACATAAGATCAAAAATATGAAAAAAATTAAAATACTATTTACAACTGCCGCATTATGTGTGCTGGCTTTTCCGGTTATTGCCCAGAAGCTGGTAAACACAGGTAAGACACAGCAAGCTGTCGCTCCTGCCCAGCCCGATGACCTCTGCACAGCAATCAACAAAGTGATGAAATTTTCGTTCGATAAGTTTGAATCCATCAAAGAAGCTGAAAAGCAAGTGAAGATCGGTTTGTATTCGGAATATTCATGGATGTCGAAATATCAGGTGCCGGGATTCATCGATAGTAAGATAAAGGTAACAGTAACGGAGAAGAATTATTTTACAGCCACTTATTACAATGATTGGGATACACAAACGGGAGTTGAAAAATATAATGAGTTGATCGAAAAGGTGAAGGCGTGTGTCCCCAGGGCCTGTTGCGAGTTTACTCCAAGTGTAAGTAAGGATATGCCCGATATGAAACGTTTCGAATTCTGGACAGATAAAGTTAAACCCGGTTCCGATAAGCGTCTTTACGATGTATATATTGTGGTCAGCTATCTCATTGAAACGGATACCAAGCATGCTGTTGTTACACTCAATATTTCACCGAAGGAATGAAGGTGGTTAATAGTTCTCGGTTGTTGGTTGCCGGTTATGATACCCGACAACTTACAACCAGCAACCAACAACAATTCGCCCATGTATAAGTATTTAATAAAACCCATCTTTTTTTTATTCGCTCCCGAAACAATTCATCATCTTGTTTTTAAGATTTTAAAAATAACTTTTGTGATCCCGGGCGTGAAGCAAATTATAAGGGCTTTTCACGTTGTGAATGATGAAAAGCTGAAGCGCAATTTATTCGGGCTGACGTTCAGTAATCCTGTCGGCCTCGCGGCTGGTTTTGATAAGGACGCAAAGCTGTTCGATGAATTATCATGTTTTGGTTTTGGTTTTATTGAAATAGGTACTGTTACACCCAAAGCTCAACCGGGAAATGATAAGCCCCGTATGTTTCGTTTGACAGAAGACGAAGCGTTGATCAACAGGATGGGATTTAATAACGAGGGCGCCGCCGCTGCCGCCACACGATTGAAGGACAGAGAGGCGAATGTCATTATTGGCGGTAATATTGGCAAAAATAAGTTGACTCCTAATGAAGATGCCGGAAGTGACTATGAAAAGTGTTTTGAAACTTTGTTTGAGTACGTGGATTTTTTTGTGGTGAATGTAAGTTCTCCCAATACTCCTAACCTGCGCGCTTTGCAGGATAAAGAACCGCTTACAAAACTATTGTTGTCATTAAAAGCTCTTAATGCAAAAAAGAAAACACCTAAACCGATCTTGTTAAAGATCGCGCCCGACCTTACTAACGAACAACTGGATGATATTGTTTCTATAGTTGCCGAAACAAAAATTGACGGATTGATAGCGACGAACACAACAATTGACCGGAGTAACCTGAGAACACCGAAACAGGAACTCGAAAAGATCGGAGCAGGAGGTATGAGCGGAAAGCCCTTATTGAAGCGGAGTGTTGAAGTAATACGTTATTTATCTCAGCGTTCAAATAAATCATTCCCTATAATCGGGGTAGGAGGGATTCATTCTGCAGAAGATGCTGTGGAAATGATAAAGGCAGGAGCGAGCCTTGTGCAGGTGTATACCGGTTTTGTGTATGAAGGACCGGGAATCGTGAAGCGGATCAACCAGGCTTTATTAAAAATGTAAATCAATAGTTGCAAGTCAATTTAATAAATTGGGAAATGCCACCAAAGCACAAAAACACCAAATTCCACGAAAGGGCATGTGAATAAGGTCTAAATAATTATACCGAGGTAACTTGATTTTAAGGATTTTGAGACTCGGGCATATACTGTTCTAAGCCAATTTGGCGGATGAATAATCCTTAAATTGACTAAAGAACCGCTATAAAAGTGTAGTTTGGTGGTATTTGGTGTTTTTGTGCTTTGGTGGCTAATTGAATTATCGATCTTTTGATCTGTATAAATGACAATCTAAATGGACTATAATAAAATAACTCCTTTAATGGTTTCGCAATTACAGAGGATTGTTGGCGAAGCTAATGTGTTGACGAGCAAAGATGCACTAGGGAATTATTCTCACGATGAAACCGAGGACCTGAAATATTTACCGGAAGTTGTTTTGAAGCCACGTACAGCGAAGGAAATATCGGAAATATTGAAGCTGTGTAATGCTGAAAAAATTCCTGTGACTCCGCGCGGGGCCGGAACGGGGTTGAGTGGTGCTGCTTTACCCGTATTTGGAGGTGTTGTACTTTCAATGGAGCGTTTCAATAAAATTTTACAAATAGACGAGCGCAATTTGCAGGCAACAGTTGAGCCGGGTGTGATCAATGAAGTTTTTCAGAACGCAGTAAAAGAAAAAGGTTTGTTCTATCCTCCGGATCCGGCCAGCAAAGGCAGTTGCTTTTTGGGTGGCAACCTGGCCATGTCATCAGGCGGCCCGAAGGCTGTGAAATACGGTGTTACAAAGGAATATGTGCTTAACCTGGAAGTGGTACTGCCAACCGGTGAAATTATATGGACAGGTGCGAACGTTTTGAAAAATTCTACAGGATATAATCTTACCCAGTTAATGGTTGGAAGTGAAGGTACATTGGGTGTAATAACTAAAATAGTATTTAAGCTTATTCCTTATCCAACGAAAACTATTGTAATGCTGGTGCCCTTCTTCTCAGCTGAGAAAGCCTGCGAGTCTGTATCGGCAGTGTTCCGGGCAGGAATTGTGCCGAGCGGTATGGAATTCATGGAACGGGATGCGATCGACTGGGCATTAAAATATGTGGACGGAGTTTCTGTTTCAATTAAACCTGAAGTGCAGGCTCATCTGCTCATTGAGTTGGATGGCAACGAGTTGGATGTAATGATGCGGGATGCTGAAAAAATAAGTGAGATAATGACCCGGCATGAATGTGATGATATCCTGTTCGCGGATACTGAGGAACAGAAGCAAAATTTATGGAAGCTGCGCAGGAAAGTGGGGGAGGCCGTAAAATCAAACTCGGTATATAAAGAAGAAGATACAGTTGTTCCAAGAGCTGAGTTGCCCGAACTTTTAAGAGGTGTAAAAGCGATAGGATCGAAATACGGTTTTAAGTCGGTTTGTTACGGGCACGCAGGCGATGGTAATTTACATGTGAACATCATTAAAGGCGATATGAGTGATGCTAAATGGAACAATGAGCTGCCAAAGGGAATACGTGAACTGTTTGAATTGTGTGTGAAGCTAGGCGGAACTATTTCGGGTGAACACGGAATTGGCTGGGTACAAAAATCTTATATGGATATTGCCTTTACCCCAAAATCTATTGAGCTGCAGAAGGGAATTAAGCAATTGTTCGATCCGAATAATATATTGAATCCCGGGAAGATCTTTGTTTAGGACACACCCCCGCATTCACACCTGCACCCGCACCCCCTCTCCCATGCACACTTGCTCCCCGCAGAGGGGAGTTTTAACCGAACTTCTGTCTTCCGTCTTCCGACTTCCATCTTCCATCTTCCATCTTCCAACTTCCAACTCCCGGCTTCCGACTTCCGACTTCCGACCTCACCTTCCAATAATAAACATTGCCGGCCTTTTATTAATATCCGGTTTTTGTTTTTTCCATTGGGCAATGGTTTGAGTTTTAATCAGCTCAGTTGGTAAAGTAATATCGCAGGCTATGCAAAAGCGTAATTCGTTGGAGCAGGTGTTCAACACATCTTCAATAATATGATTGTTCCGGTAAGGAGTTTCAATGAATAATTGAGTCTGATCATTTCTTAAAACCAACCGTTCGAGTTCTTTGAGTTTATTGATCCTTTCTTTTTGTTCTTTTGGTAAATAGCCATTGAAGCAAAAATTTTGTCCGTTCATTCCTGAGGCCATTAAGGCAAGTAATATAGAGCTGGGACCTACAAGTGGCATTACCTGGATGTTTTTGCTATGGGCGAGCCGGACCAGTTCAGCGCCGGGATCGGCTACTCCGGGGCATCCCGCTTCCGACATTAAGCCCATGTCTTTTCCTCTGTCAATCGCGTCAAGGTAATTTAGAATATTTTCTACGGGTGTTTGTTCATTAAGTGTATGCAGGATGATTTCCTGCAAGGGCCTGGTGCGTCCCATTTGTTTCAGATTCCTGCGCGCTGTTTTTTCGTTTTCCACAATGTATTCATCAATACCATTAATGACTTGCTGAACATAGGGGGGCATGGTATGTGCCAGTTCGGTGTTTTCACCAAGTGCAACGGGGATTAAATATAGTTTTCCTTTTATCATTTTATTATATCAAAAAAGCGTTTCACGGAGTTACACAGAGAAGTTACAGGGAGCCACAGAGAACGCGTTCATGCTGTAGATTTTTTCTCTGTGAAACTCTGTGTCTGCTCCGTGGTTCTCTGTGTAATTTAAAATCTAAAAATTCTTCTCTTCAATTTCATTCACAATACTTTCACAAGCCTTATCCAGCAATTGGAATACATGTTCAAAGCCTTCATCTCCTCCGTAATAAGGATCGGGAACTTCCATGTTTAATTTCGGAAAAGCCATATTAAGAATAAGTTTCACTTTTCTTTTGTCATTCTCATTCCTTGCCAGTTTTGTAACATCCCGGTAATTACTTTGATCCATTACGTAAATATGGTCAAAGTTGTCGAAATCAATAACGGTAAACTGCCTTCCCTTTAGTTTGCTGATGTTAATGCCATATTCCTTCGCTTTTTTCACGGAACGGTGGTCGGGATGCTCGCCCATGTGGTAATTGGCGGTTCCGGCTGAATCAACAATAATATTTAAAGATTTTTGTCCGGCTTTGTGCCTTAAAATGCCTTCTGCCAAAGGAGATCGGCAAATGTTGCCAAGGCAAACCATAACTACTTTTATCATAATATTCAGACAGGTGCGTTGATAAAGATAAAATGGAATTGCTAATCAGGCAAATTTATTTGCCGACCGGGAGTTATTATACAGAACGACAGGTTCGGGTAACGCGTCATTTAGAATTCAAAGCGTATTAAAACTGTGCTCTTGTAGTTTTGCCGAATGCATCAGGAGAAATATATCGGAGAGACAATTCCATGCCGCCGCGTGTGTGTGTGACTGTTCTGAGATCCGATAAGTTGATATCATAACTGAACCCGATCGAATAATTCGCATATTCAAACCGTGCGATAGCGATAAATGCGTCTTTCATCCGGTAATAACCACCAAGTGAAAATGCGGAAGGCAATTTGAAACCTGTATATTTTGATCCTTCCTGGATAATATATTGAAACATCATTCCCGGTGTTATTTCTTTTAATGGTCCTTGCATGAACACGATATAAGAGGGTTTTAGAATCAGGTTTGAGTTTGCAATACCAATTGCCGCGTCCCCATGCAATATAATTTTCATGTTCAATCGTTGGGGACTATCGTCATAAAATGAATAGGAAGGTTTATGGGGGTGAAATACGGAAGCGCCTATATTTACTTTTCTTGAATTGTTCCCGGAAATATATGATTGGTCAGTTCCATAGCTATATTGTATACCGGCGCCAAGGTCGACATATTTAAAATCGTTTACCTTTCCTGATTCTCCGGATGAGATCCCCGCGTCATAAGTCATACCATTGTATTGATTTCCCCATATGAGGTTACTGGCTGATAGGCTTCGTTGCGCAAAACCTCCCATCAAACCGGCTGATAGCAGACTTTTAGAGTTAATATTAATGATTGCTGATAATGATATGTTTGCCTGGTTAGAGGTCAGATTTGCTTCACCGGCTTTATCGTTAAAGAAATCCAGGCCTAACCCTAACTGATGCGCCTTACCTTTTAATAGTTTTAGGTCGCCCGAAAGGGCGAATGTTTTGTAAGGAGAGTTAATAGACTGCCATTGATTTTTATAGTTCGTAATGATACGGATATCATGGTGCACTCCGGTATTTGCCGGATTCAATTGCAAAGGTGTTTCATCGAACTGGGAAAAATGTATATCCTGTGCATTTGCAGAAAATTGTACAAAAGTACTTGTCATAAGGCATGCAACTGCTTTCATCAATTGGCGGCATTTGGATCCGGATCGTTTCATTTTTTTTTGTTATAAAATTATTTCACCAATGTTATTGTTCCGTGTTTGTTCACATCCGAGCCGTTCACTTTTGCTTTCAGGTAGTAAACAAATAGGGCGGGGTCAAGTTTTTCTCCTTTATATGTGCCATCCCAGCCTTTTGTATGATCTGTGGTCTCAAACACATTCTCACCCCAGCGGTCAAACACTGAAAACCTGAATTCCTGGATGCAATGCCCCATGACGTAAAAGATATCATTTTGACTATCGTTGTTAGGTGAAAACGCGTTCGGAACAAATATGTCGCCGCATTTAATGTCCGCAGTTATGCAATAGGTGTCGCTGCAGCCTGTGCTATCGCTTACTGTTACACAATACTGGGTGGTGATGATTGGAGATGCGATGGTAACCGCGCACGTGCTGCAACTTAACCCGGATGAGGGATTCCAGGAGTAGACTATTCCGCCGGAAGCAGTGAGTGTCACACCTCCTCCAATGGGTGTCAAAGGTGTTGATGCAACTGTAGCTATTGGCTTTGGATTTACAATGACTGTAACAGTTGAGCTTCCCATACAGCCTGATGTTGTTCCACTGACAGTATAGGTTGTACTCGCGGTTGGATTAATACTGATATTGTTGGTTGTATTACCCGTTGACCAGGTGTAAGAAGCGGCTCCGGACGCAGACAGCGTGCCGGTTTGCCCGCTGCAAATGGTCAGTGAGGATACGGTTATAACCGGTGTTGCCACCACGGTAATGCTTGAAGTTTCTGTTGTTGCAGGGCATCCATTTGCGGGTGGAATGGTATTGGTCACAATATATGTTCCCGGACTGCTGGTAGACAAATCAATTTCACCGGTGTTCCCGTTTATAGTTAAACCCGGAGTTGATGAGAATATACCTGCAATACTTCCGCCGGTGAAGACCGGAAAAGGATTTGCACTGCCTTTACAAAAAGAGGAGAGCGAATAATTAAATGTGCCTGATTGCGCAGCTATAATTGTAATTGTTGATGTTGCAGTAGTGGTTGAGCATCCACTTGATGCGGGAATTGTATTTGTAACTGTATAAGTGCCGGGCGTACTTGCGCTCAGGTTTATTGTTCCGGTACCTGAATTGATGCTTAGTCCGGGAGTTGAAGTGAATGAACCGGCAATTCCACCTCCGCTATAAACAGGTGAAGGGTTAGCGGCATTCTGACAATATGGAGAAGCTGTATAACCGAACGTGGCGACGGGTTGAGCAGTGATGGTGATACTTGAAGTTGCGGTAGTTGCGGGACAGCCACCTGATGCCGCGATCGTGTTTGTAACAGTATAGGTCCCCGGAATACTTGCGTTTAAATTAATTGTTCCTGTAACTGAATTGATATTTAGCCCGGGAGTTGAAGTGAATGTACCTGCAGTACCTCCTCCTGAGAAAACAGGCGAAGGATCAGTGGAGTTCTGACAGTATGGAGAACCAGTATAGCTAAACGTGGCTATAGGTTGTGTTGTGATCGTTATGGTGGCTGTTGCAGTAACAGCAGGACATCCGCCGGATGCTGCGATCGTATTTGTTACAGTATAAGTCCCGGGCGTGCTCGTGTTTAAATTAATTGATCCTGTACCTGAATTAATGCTTAGTCCGGGAGTTGAAGTAAATGAACCCGCAGTTCCACCACCGCTATAAACAGGTGAAGGATCTGCGGCATTCTGACAATATGGAGAAGCGGTATAACCAAATGTAGCAATGGGTGCATTTGTTATTGTAATAGTTGCGGTACTTGAGTTCGCGCAGGGACCGGCCGTAGTATAAGTAACTGTATAGGTATTTAATGAACTGGCAGACAGATTTATTTCTCCTGTCGTTGTATTTGTAAAAATTAATCCTGCCGGCGACGAATTGAAAGTTCCGCTTGTAACTCCTGTAATGTTTGGTAATGGATTGGCTCCCGATTGACAATAGGTTGATGATGAGAAGTTAAACGCGGCATTTTGAATAGGATCAATTGTAACTGATGCTGTTGACGAAACTTGTGGACAACCGCCTGCGGCTGCAATCGTATTTGTAACAGTATAAGTCCCGGGCGTGCTTGTGGTTAAATTTATTGTTCCTGTACCCGCATTAATGTTTAATCCGGAAGTTGAGGTGAATGTGCCTGCAATACCTCCCCCGGAGAAGACAGGTGAAGGATCGGTAGCATTCTGGCAATACGGAGAACCGGTATAGCTGAATGTTGCAACGGGCTGAGCGGTTATTATAATACCGGATGTTGCTGTTGCGGCGGAGCATCCGCCTGATGCCGGAATTGAATTTGTTACAGTATAGGTTCCGGGGGTACTTGTGTTCAAATTTATTATTCCCGTAACAGGATTGATACTTAACCCTGGAGTAGAAGTAAATGTGCCGGCCGTTCCGCCTCCGCTATATACAGGTGAAGGATCAGCCGCGTTCTGACAATATGGAGAAGCGGTATAGCTGAATGTCGCCACCGGCTGACCTGAACATGTTACATTTGTGATACATGGAGTTGTACCGCCGAACTTAACTAAAAACGCTTCATAAGAATTTGAATTTGATGGGTTTGTTTTCGCTGCCTGGAATGCTCCAGGTGTTGATATATAATCTGAAGAACTTGTCCAGCCGCACATATAAATGTCGCCTGCGGGAGTGGATTTGATGTGAGGTTCAATTTCTAATTGGGTTCCTCCATAGTAGGTGGACCATTGACGTGTTCCTGAGCTGTCGAACATAGCAAGGAATATATCGGTCGATCCGCGATAGGGGCAGCCGGTGGTATTTAAAGCCGAGTTGTAAGAAGAATATCCGCAGAGATAAACGTTATCTGAGGAGTCACAGGCAACATCTTCACCTATATCTGTTTGTCCGCCGTCAACACCCCCGTAATAAGTACCCCAAAGTCTTGAAGTAAGCGAGTTGTTGAGTTTTGCAAGGTAAGCATCATTGGTGCCGTTAAGTGCAGGTTGATAGGAGCCGGGAGAAGCTATGCAGGTGTTAGGGCCGGGTAAAACAGATTGTGTCCAGCCGGTTATGTAAACATCTCCGGCACCGTCAAGTGCTAATCCGCGCGAGTTGTCGTTTTTGTCTCCACCATAGTAGGTGCAGGCAACACGTATGCCGGTACTTGAAAACTTCGCTATAAACGCATCATTCGGACCGCCCTGGTACGAAGTGAGATATGCACCTGCTGTAGCCAAAGTATTAGTGGGGCCCTGGGTGTAACCCGTTATAAAAATATTGGCTGCGGCTGCATCTATAGCAATGTCCCATGCATCATCGCAATTGGTGTCACCAAAATAAGTGCCCCACAAACAGCTGGTGGCTGAGCTGTTAAACTTGGCTACAAAAGCGTCGTTACAACCGCCGCCAAAGGTGGTTTGAAAGGCGCCGGCACTCGCGATACCGCCGCCTGCAGTTGTTGATGTGGTGCGTCCGCAAACATATACTTCTCCGGTGGTGTTATCCGGAACAACATTTAAGGCTTCATCACTTTTATCTCCGCCGTAGTAGGTACACCATTGACGTGCACCGGCGCTGTTTAATTTGGCAACAAAACCATCCGTCATACCAAAATTAGCAGTGTTGAAAGCTGTTTGCCATACACCCGGAGTTGAAAGGTCTGTTGAAGATGTTTCTCCCACAAAGTAAATATTTCCGCTATTGTCTGTTCTGATTCCTCCCCAGTTGCCTTCCCAATCATTGCCGCCAAAATAAGTGCACCACTGGCGTGTTCCGCCGGAATTCATTTTTAATACAAAATTATCAGCCCCGTTCACAAGTGTTGTTTGATGCGCGCCTGTTGTGGCGATATTTGAAGGAGATGATGTAAATCCAAGCATACATATCATCGAATTTGTGTTGTCCCACGCTACATCCATTCCATACTCATTTCCTGAATCGCCATAATAGGTTGCCCAGTCAATACCCGGACCCGGATCGATAACAAGTGTTTTCGTTTTATCATACGATGGAATTGAAAAGCAAAATTCATTTTCTGCTGCCTGTTTGTAAACTACTGACATTTGCTGCTTTGTTTCGGATATATAGCTTGCGGGAATACGTTCTGTAAGAACACCATGCGTAACAGAAAGTTTTAAGTTGTCCGTTCCGGCAATGATATTATTAGCGCCACTGTATCTCATCCTGATCTGCGAAGCATCGCCTCCCGGACGTACAATAAAATAATATTCGGCGCCTTTTTCTGAACCGCTGCCTGTTTTATATACCATGTCAATATGCGGGTAAAGATCATGATAGGTAACTGTTCCGTAACTTTTTATCTGCGCCTGTGTTCGTACACCGCTTGTATAATACACAGAGTAACCAGGTAGTGCATCCGTTCCTGTTACTTCAACATTTGGCATGCTTCCTATAAATTCAATATCAATGCGGTGAACATTTCTGCGGATCGATCCGGGATGAGACGTGTTGACATCATTTCGTTCCCGTTTTAACCATTTGTTCAGTACCTGTATATCCTCGTTGTTGTCTGTATATGTATCGTAACTGAATCCATTGGTCTTTATTTGTGTATTGATTCCGACCGAATTCAAAAGAAATTTCACTTCATTTACAGGCTTGTGATGTTGATCCAATATCTGACCTTTGTTTTCAATAAAACCAACAGTGCTGTTTAAGTTTTCCGATTGATTTTTTCCGATCATGTTTTTTTTGAAGCAAAAAACATAGTTTGCGGAAAGTAACCCCGCGATCAAAAAGGGAAAAATCTTTTTTGTATTCATGGTATTGTGATGTGAGTATTGATAGATAATTTCTTTTAAAATATTTTTATTTATTCGGATCGCCTGTCGGGCAGACAGGGAATACGCCAATATGCGCTAGTTTATGGCTATTTCATGACATTGACACTACCTTTTAATTTTATTTCATTATTGGTTTTTGTGCAAATAGCTTTTAAATAATAAACATATGTGCCGGTTCCCATTTGGTTTCCTTTCCATGTCCCATCCCATCCATGTGATTGGTCAAATCCTTCGAATATTGTGTTGCCCCAGCGGTCATAGATCGCCCAATATATATTACTCAACCCGTTTCCTTCTATGTAAAGAATGTCGTTTTGGCCATCGTTGTTTGGAGAAAAGACATTTGGAATAAATACTTCTGAATCATCGCCTACGCACGGAGGATTCACAATAATTGTAAATATTACAAATGTCGAACAGCCGTAGTAATCTTTTGCCACGACGGTATAGGTGGTAGTAGAGGATGGGGTTGCTATCGGGGTTGCGCAATTTGTGCATGAAAGTCCTGTTGATGGTGACCATGAATATGTATCAGCACCTTGTAATGAAAACGCTACACTATTTCCTTCAATAATGGTTTGTCGGGCGGGTGTGCCATTTGTTGAAACCAAAAGAGTATCTGTTACGTTTACTGATGTTACAGTTGAGCAGCCGTTTTGATCAGATACTGTAATGGTATAACTCCCCGCTGATAAATTAGAAATTGTTTGTCCGCTTATTTTCTGATTAATGTACTCCCAGTCATATGTATAACTTTTGTTTCCCCCGGAGGCAAACGCAGAGGCTGTTCCATTATTCCTGCCACACTCTGAATTTGTACTTGTAGCCATAATAGTTAAAAGGGCAGGGCTTATTATAGCCAGAGTTGAAATGAGTTTGCTGCCTGCTGCATCTGTAACTGTTACAGTGTAGGTTCCTGTTGAAAGACCGTTGATGGTTTGGGCTACTGCTCCGGTACTCCATGAATATGTATAGGGAAATACCCCGCCCGAGGGATTTACCGAGGCTGTTCCATTATTGTCCCCATAGCATGTAATATCTGTTTTTGAAATTGTAATAGTTGGAGATGCGCAGTTTGTGACAGTAACTGTTACAGTAGTTGGACTGTGCTGACACGAATGCGAATATGTACAAAACAGATCAGCCCAAACTGAATAGGTTGTAGTAGTGGCCGGGGAGACAGTAATTGCATTTACAGAAGCGCCGGTACTCCAGCTGTAATTCAGACCTCCGGACGCAGTGAGCACAGTACTTTGTCCTTTACATATTGAAAAATTGCCGTTAACAGATGCGATCGGAATGGAATCAACGGTTATTTTAAGTATCTGCGCTTTAGTAAGGGGTTTGTTATAGATCCGCATGTAATCAATCGTTCCGGCACTTTCTTCATCAACAACTACATTGTCATCCTTGAAAAGGATCAGGTCTGTGTTGAATTTTGCCGCGCCGCTAACATCTCTAAAAGCAATTTCAAGATTGTTGTTAATATATCCTTTCACACTATCTGTGTTTGCATCACGGGTAAGGAATAATCTGAACCATTTGTTTGGTAAAGCCATATTTGAAGTGCCGGTATATTGCGTGTAAAATTGGAGGTTGTTCTGATACAGATAAAGGCCGACATCGGAAGTGTTGCTTTTGAAATCGAGAATGCGCTGCCAGTTTTTGGGATAGGGAGATGTGGTAAACTTAAAAAGAAGTTCAATGGTATAATCATCTTTTGAGAATAGTGTCCCAATGGAAAGTTTTAATCCATTGCCAATAACCCAATTATAAAATGTATCAGTTTGACAAAGGCTAATGCCGTTAGAATACGTTCCGGGATTGCTCAACGGGGTTAAAGATGTACCGCCGCTGAACTCATTGAGGTTTCCTGAAAAGTTGTAACAAGCAACAGGGAGTGGGATGTTTTGTGCTTTTGAAATGTTAGTTGCTGTGAAAATCAGAATTATTTGAATTGATTTGAATATCCTGGAATGAAGCGTTTTGGTTTGGTGATTATGTAAATACACAAACTTGAATTTCAAAAGAAGTTGTTTAATAAACCCTCTTTTTTTTCGTTTCATTTTCTCTCGGTATTTGTTGTGGTAAAAATGCGGCAAGTATCATTTATGGGCAAATCATTATTTTTGTATAATGCCATGGCTAACATGTGGCTTGGTACAAATAATACATAAATTCGAATAAAATAGTCTAAAAGTTTAATATTAAAATATTGATTATCAAATATATATGATACATATGAATGGTGATAGCCAATGAATATATATCATCTCTAAATGAGGTCTTTTAGGTGTTTTTATGGCAGGAAAATATAAAAACAAAGCAACCTGCAGGTGTGAATTGAGCGGTTACCCCTTGTCGTGATTGAGACGGTAAATAATATGTAGTTAAGCTATTTTTTATTTTCCCATTCAGGTTTTGTTTGATCAGTAAAATTTATTTTACAATGCTCACGTTCCCTTTAAGATTCACATCACTGTTTGTTCTCCTGCAAATGCCTTTCAGGTAATATACATATACTCCATTTTCCACAGGCATGCCATTTTTGGTCCCATCCCAGCCACGTGATTGATCAATGGTTTCAAACAGGAGGTTACCCCAACGGTCATATATAGCCCAATAAATATTTGTCAATCCGTTTCCTTCTATATAAAGTATATCGTTCTTTCCATCATTATTAGGTGAGAATATATTTGCAATAAATACGGCGTCCTCGTCATTAGTGCAAGGGGGGAGTACGGTTATTGTGATCATGGCTTCAATAACACATCCATTAATGTCTGTAGCTGTTACAGTGTATGTAGTTGTTTTTGCGGGATTGGCTTCAGGATTATCACAATTTGTACACGATAGTCCGTTAGCCGGCGACCAGGAATAAGAGATGCCGCCGCTTACCTTAAGAACTACCCGCCCGCCTTCTGAAATGTTTTGTTCAATAGGAACAATATCAATAGTTCCAGGACCGGTAGTATTAATTGCTGCTGATGCAGTTTTCATGCAGCCATACCCGTCTGTTAGTGTTACCGAATAATTTCCGGCAGCAAGGTTTGTTAATATTATAGCGGTTCCTCCAATGATACCGGTTTGGCCCGTGCTCCAGTTAAACGCATAGGAAGGCATGCCGCCCGCAGCTGATAAGGTAATACTGCCGCTGCTGTTTGCACATGTAATGTTTTGTGAAACGAGACTCAATTCAAGCGAGGCGGGCTGGGTAAGTACTGCCGAGCTTATTGAACTGCATCCGTTCGCATCAGTCACCGTTGTTGAATAAATTCCCGCAATTAAATTGCTGAGTTGTTGAGATGTTGAGCCGGTTATTGCAATGGAGCCGTTGCTCCAGTTGTAAGTAAATGGCATAGTTCCGCTGCTTAATGTAACAGAAATTGAACCCGTGTTGCTTCCATTACAAAGCAAATCCGCAGGTGTCATTGTGATTAAAGGAGCGCTGCCGCTGTTTGTTAAACCAACTGTTGATGTTCTTGTACACGAATTGGCATCAGCAACGGTGATTGTATAAACAGCTGCGGATAAATTTAAAACAGTTTGTCCGACAACACCCGTGTTCCAGGAATAAGTAAGCAAACCTGTCCCACCCGATGCATTGACTGTTATACTGCCATTGTTTAATCCGCAGGTTGTGTTTTTTGTCATAAATGTCAGCGAATCAATAGGGGCGGGGTCGGATAAAATTGCAGTTGTGCTTGTTGAGCAACCTTTATTGTCAGTTATTGTAACGCTATAATTGCCTTGTGTCAGGCCTGTGGCGGTTTGGGTTGTTTGTCCATTGCTCCAGCTATAGGTATATGGTAATGTACCGTTGCCGGCGTTTGCAAGAATATTTCCATTCATGCCCGCATAGCATTTAATATCAGTTGAACTTGCAGTTACTGTGAAGGCGGAATTTATTATTATCACTGCGGTTGAAGTGGCAGTAGCTCCTCCGGAATCAGTAATTGTTAAAGTGTAGGTGGTAGTTGATGCAGGGCACTCCGTTATATTTTGTGAAGCAGCACCGCTGCTCCAGCTATAGGTGTATGGAGGACTGCCATTATTACCAACAGAGGTTATTGCAGCGCACTGTCCCCGACATGTTGTTGCACCTGTTGCGAGCGCCATAACGCCGCAGGGAACTATTATTATCGCTGTTGATTTTGTAACTGAATCTTTGTTACATGATGTGGTAATGACCAGTTTAACAGGGTAGGTGCCGGTACCTGAATAAGTAACAATTGGAAATTTCGAAGTGGAAGTAGCCGGAGTACCACCAATAAAGGTCCATTTGTATTCGTAATCAGTGGTATCGCAAGAGTTATTGACGGCAGGTGTAAAGGTGATTGATTCGTTTGTACATGGGTTTGCAACATTGGTGCTGAAGTTCAGGTCAAGTGTTTTGCTTTCACAAATATTTATGCATAAAGAAGTGATGAAGGCGTCGGGATCATCGGATAGAACAGTTTGGAAGGCTCCGGCTGTTACAGGATATCCGCCGTCTGTCGACCCCGTGATATAAAGTGATTTTCCATAAATAATAATTCCTCCGCCATCATCCACATCATCTTCTCCTGTACCGCCTATAAAAGTTGCGCATACTTTCTGTCCTGTCGGAGTAAATTTTACGATCAGCTGATCTTCTACGCCTCCAAATAAGGTCTGATAGCTGCAGGCGTCAGCTATCATGGTAGACTGAGCTACATCTTCTTCTTCCATTAACAGGAAAACATTATTGTTGACATCAGTAGTTATACGCCAGCCGGTTTCGTAATCAGTTCCTCCATAAAAGGTAGCCCACAGGCGTGTTCCAGCCGGGTTGAGCTTCACCACATAGGCATCAGCGGTACCTCCCTGGTAGCTCATTTGTGATCCGCTCAAAACGGGGAAATTGGTTGAGCCGGTGTATCCTGTAAATAGTATGTTGTCGGCATTATCAGTTGTTATTCCATTGCCAACATCCGCATTGTTTCCACCATAAAAGGTGGCCCAGAGGCGCGTTCCTGTCGGATTGAATTTTACGACAAAAGCATCATTAGCTGTCGCTTTGACCATCTGAAATCCTCCAAGTACAGGCAGATCGACCGAGGCTGTGCGTCCTGTTATGATCAGGTTGTCCGAATTGTCGGTTGCAATTGCGGCACTGTAATCTGAACTGCTCCCGCCATAAAAGGTGGCCCACAGTCGCGTACCCGCCGGATCGAATTTCACAACAAAGGCATCGTTGGTTCCCGATTTTATCATCTGAAATCCGGCAAAGACCGGGAAATCGTTTCCGGTTGTGTACCCGGTGATAAGAATATTGTTTGAATTGTCAATAGCGACGCCTTCAGCCCTGTCCAGTCCTGTGCCTCCGTAGTAAGTGCCCCAGAGCCTTGTTCCGGCTGAATTTAGCTTCACAATGAAGGCATCAGAAACAGTTCCGCCACTGTAGATTGACTGAAACACTGAATTAGGTGTTGTGCTGCCTGTAGGGAAATCGGGTGACGAGGTGCGTCCGGCAATAGCTATATTTCCGGCATTATCGCAGCTGATCCCGGTGCCCCGATCGTATGCGCTTCCTCCGTAATACGTTGCCCACATACGTGTCCCGGCCTGGTCTAACTTAACAACAAAGGCATCAGGATTGCCGGTCCCGATCACCATTTGGAAACCGGATAATACAGGAAAGTCAGACGAATATGTAGCGCCGGTAACAAGCACGTTGCCGGTATTATCTGTGGTGATGCCCTCACCATAATCTATATGGTTTCCTCCGTAATAGGTAGCCCAGGGGTCGATAATTAATGGAAATGAGGAATTGTAAGTTGAGAATGAAAAAGTAACGATCGCTTCACTCTCTGTAACCGGAGTTAAAACATATTTTGTTTTTACATCTATAATCTTTCCATTTATTACCTGATATACTCTGGGTATTGATTCGGTGAATTCGTTTATACTTGTTTTGATCACCAGATTCCCTTCGCGATTAAGGTGAATGCTTTCAGCGCCTTTCCAGTAAAGCTTTATCTGGTTTGGGTCTGCATGAGGTTGAACAATGATGTCGTATTTTACCCCGGTCTTTTTATCTCCATAATAAACTACGTCAATGTTGTCGTAAATATTTTTGTATGTTACTTTATTGTATTGATGTACATTGGTTATTTCCTGCGGACAATATGAATAGTAGTAGTTGACATAACCGTCAACCTCCTCTTGTTCTGTGGTGTGTATATTCGTATTAGCGCTGTAGAAATCCATATCTACACGGTGTACTTTAACACTTTCTTTTAGCAGTAACTCATTCTTCTTTTTTTCTTCATCCGTTTCGTTAAGTTTACCGGCTTTGATAAGGTCTTCGATATCTTCTTCAACTTCATGTATAACCTCATTCAGGTTACTGTAGACATAGCTGATCCCTGTTTTACGTAAATAAATATCCGCTCCTGCGCCGTTCCCTTTGTATAATACATCCGGGCAGGCCTTGCCATTCATATCCGCGATCTGTCCCTTGTTGGGAGTAAAACACATACCACTGCCACGAAGGCTGCCGGTGACCTGTGATTTCCCTTTTTCAGATGGAATATGATTTTCTTCACCGCAATCGGCAAACAGACTGTTCAGGGTATAAATTAAAAAAAAGATTGAACCCAAAAGCTTTTTCATTATTCTGTCATCGTTGTTTTATTTTACAATGGTTATATTTCCTTTCAGATCCACTTTACTGTTTGTTCTGGCACAGATGCCCTTGAGGTAATATACATAAGTGCCATTTTCCATTGGGTGTCCGTTTTTTGTTCCATCCCAGCCATGCGACTGGTCTATGGTTTCAAACAGGAGGTTACCCCAGCGGTCATAAATGCCCCAATAAATATTTGTTAGCCCGTTTCCTTCTATGTAAAGTATATCGTTTTTTCCGTCATTGTTGGGAGAGAATATGTTTGCAATAAATACAGAGGCGTCATCATCAATGCAGGGAGGCTTGACGTTTATGGTAATCATAGCCGTTATAGTACATCCATTCACATCGACTGCTGTTACAGTATATGTGGTGGTAATATTTGGTGCGGCTTCAGGGTTATTACAATCTGTACAGGACAAGCCTGCAGCGGGTGCCCAGGAGTATGCTATTCCGCCGTTTACTTTGAAGGTGACTCGTCCGCCTTCTGAAATGGTTTGCTGCACAGGAACAAGATCAATAGTTCCCGGACTGGTGGTATTAATTGCCGCTGATGTAGTTTTCACGCAGCCATTTCCATCTGTTATTGTTACAGAATAATTTCCAACCTGGAGGTTCGGTAAAACCATTGAGGTTCCGCCAGTGATCCCTGTTTGTCCCGTGCTCCAGTTGAATGCATAGGGTGGTATACCACCGGCTATTGATAGTGTAACATTCCCGTTGCTGTTAGCACAGGTTATGTTTTGAGACACAGGATTTAAAGCTAAAGGGGCGGGTTGGGTAAGTGCTACTGAACTTATTGAACTGCAGCCGTTCGCGTCGGTAATCGTTGTTGAATAACTGCCAGCGATCAGATTGCTAAGTTGTTGACTCGTTGAACCGGTTATTGCACTTGATCCGTTACTCCAACTATAGGTATACGGTATGTTTCCATTAACTAATGTAACGGAAATAGAGCCGGTATTACTTCCGTTACAAAGTATATCCGAAGAGGTCATTGTAATCAAAGGAGCACTTCCGCTATTGGTTAAACCAACTGTTGTAGTTCTTGTACACGAATTGGCATCAACAATGGTAACAGTATAAATGGCTGCAGATAAATTTAAAATAGTTTGCCCCGCAGCTCCCGTGTTCCATGAATAGGTAAGCAAACCAGTTCCACCGGAGGCATTCGCAGTTATACTGCCGTTGTTTAATTCACAAGTAGTGTTCATTGTTGTAAGTAAGGGGGAAGTTATAGGAGCCGGGTCAGATAAGATAGTGCCGGAGGTTGTGAAACATCCATTATTGTCTGTTATTGTTACGATATAATTTCCTGCAAAGAGATTGCCGGATGTTGGTGTGTTTGCGCCGTTGCTCCAGGCGTATGTATATCCGGGTGTTCCTCCGCCGGCAGATACATTTACTGAAGCATTTGCTGAGGCGGCACATAAATTGTTTGTCGATGTAATAGTGGCTGTAACCATTGTTGGTTCTGTAATTGCGGCGGTTGCTGTTAAATTGCATCCATTAGCATCCGTTACAGTTATTGCATAGTTGTTTGCCGGTACATTGTTTAATATAATTGTAGTTGAGGAAGTGCTTCCTGTTGATCCCGTACTCCAGCTATAAGTATAAGGTCCGCTGTTTCCCGTAATTGAAGCTGTTACTGAGCCTGTTTGCCCGTTACATTTTGGTGCATTATTTACAATTGCAGTAGTGGTAAATCCGGGTGTGAATCCTGACATTGAAAAAAAGACAGTATCTTGAATTAAGCAATTGCTTTTGATTTCTACCCAATAATTGCCCGGGCACAAATTATTGATACTACTTACATTTGTGGTTACATTATTTTGTATTGTACCATCGCTCCACTTATAGGTAAAATCAGGTATGCCACAATTAACAGTTACACTTGCGGTCCCGTTACAAACCTGGCATGAAATGGGGTCTGTTTGTGATTGCTGATATTGAGGGGCACATTTTGAGAATTTAGCTAAATAAATATCTTCGCTATTGAAAATAGTTGATCCAAAATTGCCATCGAAGTAATAAGTACCGCCGGGATTAAGCAAAGGGTAGCTTGCGGAACTTACATTGAAGGGATTAAAGGAGCCCGTAATGTAAAGATTGTCGTTGTTGTCCAAAGCAACCCCTCTCCACAGATCATGATTGGCTCCGCCCCAGAATGTAGACCACAATAAATTTCCCGTGTTGCTGAACATAAGTAGAACAACGTCAAAATTTCCATTAAATGATTTGTCAAAGTACGAGCCGGATATATTATTCTGTAAAACAAGGTTTGAAGATCCCGATATCATGCTCATGTAAACATTCCCGCAATTATCAATTTCAAGGTTGTCATATATTCCGAAAAGACTCCAGGATTCATCCGCGTTTCCTCCAAAATAACTGGCCCATACGAGATTGCCATTGTTGTCAAATTTTAAAATAAAGGCGTCGTACCCTCCGGCATTATTGCCCTGGTAAAATGTTCCCGCGTTCTTCACCGGAAAATCCGCTGATTTGGTTTCGCCGCAAACAAATACATTCCCTGAATTATCCGCTTTGATGGTAAGGCCCCATTCATCGTCGCTGCCGCCGTAATTTGTAGCCCACATCAGGTTTCCACCTGAATTGAATTTCAAAATAAATGCATCCATGCCTCCGCCGGGGGCTTGTGAATAGATAGACGGATTTGAAGTGTTGTTTATTACCGGAAAACCCGGTGAGCGACCTGTTACATAAATATTTCCGCTATTGTCACAGGTTATCGAAGCTCCTGTATTATATGAAGTTCCACCATAGCAGGTTGCCCATGATCGCACACCGCTACTGGTAAATTTTAGTATAAATAAATATCCGGTATTAACGGGGGCTCCCTGGAAATAGCTTCCGTTCAGCGGGTTGAAGGTTGGGAAATTATTGGAAGTAGTATAACCGGTGATGTAAATGTCACCCGAATTATTCACTGCGATTCCCGATGTCCAGTCAAAACCGCTTCCCCCGTAAAAGGTAGCCCATAATCTTGTTCCGGAGTTATTGAACTTCAGAATAAAACCATCCGCGGATGCCGGTGAATTGGAGTTGACAGGCTGATTATAAGCTCCCGCGGAGGATTGAACCGGGAAATCAGGGGAATAGGTATAGCCGGTAATAAAAATATTATTGAAATTATCGGTTGTAATAAATGCCGTTTCGTCCTGTTCAGAACCACCATAATAGGTGGCCCATGCAAGAGCGCCGGTGTTTGTAAATTTTAAAATAAACAGATCATGAACTCCTCCTGAATGAGATCCCTGGAAGAAAGAACTTCCTGAATTGTATAAGGGGAAGGTACCCGGTAAATTAGATTCTATCATTCCCGCAATAAATACATTTCCATTCTGATCGGTGTCGATCGACATTCCGAAATCGGTATCGTCCCCGCCATATAATGTAGACCACGCCAGTTGTGGATCAATGATAAGTTCTTCTTTGGGATCTATTTGATTTTTGTTGAGACCAATGCTTATTTGAGTTGCATAACCATTATCACCTTTTTTTCTTATCTCAGACCGACCGGTAATCTTAAAAGCTGATCCGATATTTCGGTTACGTTGATAACTTACCGGGGCATTCTCAATTATTTCACCATAAGCGGTCTGTACCTCGATCTGTCCGTTGCTGTTTATTTGTAACAGATGTTTTGTTATATAAACCAGCGCTATCTGATCGCAGTCTGCACCGGGATGCACAACAAAATCATACTTAAATCCGGTTTCAGTTGAGTTGTATAATACCCAATCAATTCCGGGATAAATGTCTTTTATGGTGATCTTGTCATACTCCTTTACACCATAAACTCCATGAGGGCAATTCGGATAGAAAAAATTGAGATCCGCTTCACTTTGTCCTTCCCTGATCATATTTTCGGACCTGATCTTTGCTCCCTTTAATTCTACATCAAAACGTTCCCATTCTGTTTTTGAATTGGTTTGTTCACGGGAAGGATTTATTCGATCGGAACTGTTTTCTTTTGGGCTGTTTTCTTCTGTTGTTTTTTTAATTGTTTGATAAGTTAACCCTGATTCGGTGACATAAACATTAACTCCGGGGGTCTTCGCGCTGAACAGGACAAAAGGAACAGGTTTCCCATTCATATCAGACAGCTGTCCCTTGTTTTCCCGGAACCTGATCCCATTATTTTTTATCCGTTGTTTTGCTTCTTTGAGCAAGCCGGAGTCGGTTGATCTGGCAGCGAAAATGTGGCAAACTGAAATAAGCAGTATGAAAACAAGGCAGTTTTTTTTCAGGTGTTTTATCAGCTTTTGTTTTTGCATTTATTTATGCTGAAAATGTGTAAAAGTCAGCTCTTGTTAAGTCCTTTATCAACCGGCAAAACCCATCCTGTTTTTACAGAGTGGGTTTCGCAGAATTGATCCTCTATGAAAAATAATCTTATTGCAGTTCAATTTTCTCCGTGTGAATTGTACCTCCTGTATAAACCCTTAATAAATATGTTCCCTTTGAGTATTTACTGAGATCGATTTCGTTATAAGCTTGTTGTGGCAGGTTTGTTTCTGAAATAATTTGATCTCCCGATAGGCTGTAAACTTCTATCGCATTCGCGTTACCGTTAACGATAAATTTTCCGCTTGAAGGATTTGGGTAGATGCTGAATTCCTGTTTAGCTGCCAGATCGGATATTGAGGTGAGTCCGGAAATATTATATCCGTACCAGGTGCCGGTTTTATAATTTCCATCTTTTGCAACGAACAGGTAGCCGTTTGCAATTGATAAAGAGCGGCCATAAGAGCCTGAATCAACTACGAATTTCTTTTTAAGTTTTCCGGAAAGGTCATAAGCATACACTACCTGCGAAAGGGCATCCCAGGTATAAATGTTGCCTGAATCAGCCGCTACAGTGGTCTCATTCCCGTTATTGATAAAGCCATATGATAATCCTGTAATTGTTTCCAGTAGGTTTCCGTTATTAAAATCGCGTACTACCAATGTGCCCCGATAAAAATCATAGAATTTTTTTCCGTCAGCAGAGATCGCGAATGTAGCCTGGCTGCTCAACATTATACCCGGGAAAGCTACATTGTAGAAACCTTTCTCTAAGTCGGTTATCTGAACAATATCACCCAAGTAGGTTGACGCGTAGAAGTAACCGTCTGCTTTGTTGTAAGAAAGTCCTCTCCCGTCTATTTCAATCGGAAATGATTTAATGAATGTACCGCTCAGGTCGTATTTATTTATGCGGCCATTCGCGGCCTTTCCTCCGTTTATAGTATAGTAATATTTTCCGTCAGAAGTTATGTGCATATTATGGTTGAGAGGTTCATCATTAAAAATGATGGCCGGGCGTAATCCGCTTGATTGAATAGTTGCTCCCTGTGTGTCGTTCTTGGCGGCCGCAAAGGATCCCGATGTATCATTTGATGTGTCAACGGTTACCGCATTTGAATTTTGTGCGTGTGAAATCAATGTTGATGTTGTGATCAATACCAGTGCTAGTTTAAGTACTACCTGTTTCATTTTTTTTTGATGTTTTTTTTAAGTTTAAGTTATTTAATCTGTTCCGCCGGTTTTATTTAAGTGGCGCATATAATTTTTACACCGCGAAATTCGATCGAAAGTCGTTCGAGGGCAAAACATTATTGCTGTATAATATCATTACCAATACGGTAAATAATTACAAATTCGTTGTTTTTCGCATCATAAATTCATATATTTATTGTCAATAATATTATTAATGTGTTGTTTATCAGTTGATTAAATAACCACATTTGATTTTTGGATACCTATTTTGATATTGGAACATATATATCATGCCTAAGGAAACCAGTAAGGATATTTTTCACCTGATAAAATGTTTAACAAAATCCGAGAAGAGGTATTTTAAGGTAAATTATTCTCAGGGGAAGGAGGGAGGCGAAAGTTTTTACGTAAAACTTTTTGATGCAATTGATCGTCAAAAAGAATACGATGAGAAAAAGATACTGGCCACTGAAGATTACATCACGCATTTACCGACCTTAAAAGGCAGGCTTTATGAAGTTGTTTTAAAAAGTCTCGCTGAATTTCATGCCGGTAGTTCCACAGATGTGATCATATATAGGGACCTTCATAAAGTTGAGATATTATTCAATAAGGCTCTTCACGAACAAGCGCTAAAACTTTTAGGCCGGGTAAAATTTCTTGCAGAATCAAAAGAAGATTTTGTTTCTCTCTTTCGTATTCTTGATTGGGAAAGACGCATATATATTGCATCATCCTACAGCAGCTCACTGGAGAAGAGGAACAGTGAATTATACATTAAAGAACAGGAATACATAAAGAATTTTTCCAATTTGCATGAATATAAGCAGCTGTGGGACAGAATTTCGACGGCATTAAAAGTACAGGGGCTCCATTCAAGGAGTCTGGAAGAACAAGACAACATAACGGAAATAATGAAATCTCCTTTATTGACTGACGAACAAAATGCATTGAGCAATAAAGCAAAGGGACTTCATTTTAATATAATCGCATCCTATGAATTTTCCAGGATGAATTACAGAGATGCTTTGTTGAATTTTGGAAAAAGAATACAGGTGATTGAGCAAAGCCCCGGTAGTATACTCGATCATCCCCTGGTTTATATATCGGCATTATATAATATAATGGTATGTTACCAGGGATTGTACGATACAACCGGATTTTACACTACTATTAATAAGCTTCGTGGCCTTCCTTCAAAATATCCCTCATTCAAAAATTCGACAAATATACAAATGAGGATTTTCTGGCAGTCGTACATGCGGGAATTGGAAATGAATATCACTACGGCCAATTACGAAAAGGCCAGTTCAATGATCAATACTATTGATACCGGATTAAAGCAATATGAAGATCTGATCCCCGGCGATATAGTAAGTGTTTTCTATTATTACTTTGCCTTACTACAGTTCATTATTGATAATAAAAGGAAGAGTTTGTATTGGTTGAACAGGATCTTTTCAATGGGAAATAAAGGACAGGTTATCGTCAAAGCTCTTTCGCATATTCTTTTACTTATTATTCAATATGAAAGGGGTGATGCCGACAGTCTTGAGTACACGATCAAATCAACTTACCGGTATTTATATAAATCCCGCAGGATCTATAAACTTGAAACAATTTTACTCCATTACCTGAGGAAAGAAACCCCAAACCTGAATAATCCGAAAGAGATTATAGATAGTTTCATCAGGCTTAAAGCCGAGATCGAGGAGATTGTAAAGGACCCATTCGAGTCGAATGCATTGGCGAATTTTGATTTTATATCCTGGCTGGAGAGTAAAATAGAGAACAGAAAGTTTGCTGATGTGGCCAGAGATAAGGTTCTGCAAAAAATGAGTTCAGGCAAAGCCGTTCATTAGATCATATATGCCTGATGTTTTATATATTCACATTCATAAAAGTTATGCAGGTTTTCGGTGTGTATATTAATGCAATTGTGCTATTTTTATCTCCTCAAACAAAGATCATATGCAAGCAAAAGTTAGTATAATCATGGGCAGCACTTCCGATATGCCTGTAATGCAGGAGGCTGCTAAAATATTGGACCAGTTTCAAATACCATTTGAGATCAACGCGCTGTCGGCTCACCGTGTGCCTGAACAGGTAATGGATTTTGCGAAGAATGCATACATGCGGGGCATACGTGTGGTTATAGCAGGTGCAGGAGGCGCGGCACATTTACCAGGAGTGGTTGCTGCACTAACACCCATACCTGTTATCGGGGTTCCGTGCCGTTCAACAATTTCATTGGATGGCTGGGATTCGTTGTTGTCGATCGTACAGATGCCTCCCGGAATACCTGTAGCCACAGTTGGTGTGGATGGCGGACAGAACGCAGGAATACTTGCTGTGCAAATACTTGCAACCGGTGATGATAAGCTGCTTTCTGAAGTAAGCAAGTTCAAAGAAAATTTAAAGACAAAAATATTAAAGGCCAACGAAGAGCTTAAGCAACATAAGTTTAAGTTCAGGGTGGGGTAGAATAATAGGTGATCGGTGATCAGTGATCGGTAACCGGTAATCAGTTTTGTGTTTTTTGTTAAGGTTTATGCAGAATGCTTTTGTTTGAATTTTATGAGAATTCATTTTTCTATTTTTTTTACTCTCTTTACACCACTTTTCCTTCAAGCCGCGCAGTTTGCATACCCTGTAGGAGCCCGTTCAGGCGCTTTGGGAAATACTTCCGTAATATATTCCGATGTCTGGTCGGCTTTCAATAACCAGGCCGGGCTGGCATTTGTTAAGGATATCTCCGCCGGGGTAAATTACGAGAACAGGTTTTTGATATCGGAGTTGAGTTTAAGATCCGTTGCCGCGGTTTTACCTTTTAAAGGAACCACCACATTCGGCATTTCAGCCAGCAGCCTTGGTTATCATTTGTATTCAGAGAATAAATACGGATTGGCAATTGCAAAATCCTTTGGAGAAAAAATTTCGGCGGGGGTGCAGATCGATTATCTCAAGGCACAGATAGCTGAAGGCTATAGCAGTAAAGGTATAATGACCATTGAAATGGGTATGTTGTTTAAGCCGATAAAGGATCTCATTATCGGGGCTCATGTTTTTAATCCCGTACGCAGCAGGTTGAACGATTATAATGATGAGCGTGTTGCGACCATCATGAAGATCGGGGCATCATATCTTTTTTCAGAAAAGGTATTACTGGCTGTTGAAGTAAATAAAAGGACAGATGAGCAGCCGCAATTCAGGACAGGCCTCGAGTATTTTATTTTGAAAAATTTATACCTGAGAGCAGGTATCGGCACGAATCCATCATCAATTAGTTTTGGAGCTGGTCTTAGCCTTAAGCAAGTTAAGATCGACCTGTCTTCATCGTATCACCAGGTGTTGGGCTATACTCCGCAAATAGCAATTGTTTATGTCCCGAAGCATGAGTAGGGCAGGCGTTATAGCACTTTTTCTTTTTTCATACACGTTGTTCGCGCAAACTAACGGTTCGGATGCTTTGTTGCAGCAGAAGATGGAAAGTATTGCGGAGAATCTCAGTACTGAAGATGTAGACCTCACTTTGTTGGAAGAAAGATTGGTGTTTTATAAAGAGAATCCACTGGATATAAATGCCGCAACCCTTGAGCAATTACAGCAACTGCTGATTCTGAATGATATTCAGATTAATAATTTGTTGAACTATGTCGCTAAAAATGGCACTTTGTTGGATCTGCATGAGCTGCAGGCTATCGATGGCTTTGACCTGCAAACGATCCGGAGCCTGCTTCCTTACATCAAAATTTCCGATGGCTTGACTGGACTGAACGAAGTGTTGAAAAAGGAGAACAGTTGGCTGCTTGTTCGCTATCAGCGTGTGCTCGAAAGTCAAAAAGGGTACGCAGCTCCGGTTAATGGCAATAGTAACTATTACCTGGGTGATCCCGGCAAATTATTTGCCCGCTATCGATTTGAAAACTCAAAGATCATAGCAGGCTTAACCGCTGAAAAAGATCCGGGTGAGCAATTCTTCACGGGCAAACAAAAGCAGGGCTTTGATTTTTATTCCGCGCACGTCCTGGTTAAGGATATTGGGAAATTGAAAATGCTGGCTTTGGGCGACTACCAGCTGCAGCTTGGTCAGGGGTTGATTGGCTGGGGCGGATTTGCGTTCAACCGGACTGCCGACGCGATAGCTGTAAAGAGAAGCCCTGTCGCCATAAGACCACATACATCGACGGATGAAAATTTATTCTTCAGGGGAATTGCGGGTACCGTACAACTAAAGAAAATATATGTTACCGGTTTTGTTTCCCGGAAAAGCGTGGATGCAAATGTTGTGGACACATTGACCAATGGGGAAGTTAATTCAGTAAGTTCTTTACAAACTACAGGCGAGCATGCCACACCTTCTGAATTGTCGGATAAGCATAGTGTACTGCAAACCATTGCCGGAGGAGATATTTCATTTAAAACAAGTAAGTTTGATGTCGGCGCAGCAGTCATGTTTACCAATTTGAGCGCTGAATTAAAACCCACTGTTAAACCTTACAGTCTGTATGAATTTTCAGGGAGGCAACTGTTAAATATAGGACTTCATTATAATATGCTTCTCAATAATTTCAATTTCTTTGGGGAAGCTGCAGTCAGTGGCAATGGAAGTATTGCTTATCTGAATGGTTTACTGCTGGCATTGGATAAACGGCTATCTCTGTCACTTAGTAACCGGAATTATCAGCCAGGCTATCAATCATTAATGGGAAGTGCTTTCTCGCAAGGCACATCCCCGGCAAATGAACGGGGCACGTATATTGGATTGCAGATCAAACCGGTTGCGTCAATTACCGTTAATTCATATGCGGATCTGTTCTCGTTTCCCTGGCTCAGGTACCAGATATCTGGTCCTTCACAGGGGTTGGAATATTTCACCCAACTGAATTATACGCCGGATAAAAAACTGGAGATCTATGGACGTTTCAGGATAAAGCGAAAGTTGAACGATCTGAATATTCCCGACGCGATAGATGTACCTGTGCCTGTGAAGCAAAATAATTACCGCGTGAATTATTCATATACACTGAATAATAATCTGCGTTTGTCAGGTAGGGTGGAGTGGCTAACCTGGCAGCAGGAAGGTATTCTCATGGAGAGAGGTTTTTTAATGTACCAGGAAATGCGTTTGGGTACTTCAAAATTTCCGATCACACTTACCCTGCGTTATGCCTTATTTGAGACCGATTCATATAATAGCCGGATATATGCGTATGAGTCTGATATACCCTTCACCTATTCAATACCTGCATATTATTACAAAGGCTCACGTGTTTATTGTATGTTGAATTATGACGTTAACAAGCGGTTGAGTGTCTGGCTTCGTTACGCTCAGACATTTTATGATAACCAGAAGGTAATTAGTGCCGGCTCATTGAATGAGATCAGTGGTAATACCAGGAGCGACGTTAAAGTAGAGTTACGGTATGTTTTTTAGCCCGGACCGGGCTGTTTTCATTCTGCCTCTCAGTTATCTGGTAATGTTTATTGCAATTGAAAATTATTGACAACAAAAACACATGCTCATGAGCAATACCAGATAAGTGTCAGGATCATCCTGTACAGGATGAAACAAAGCGTGAAAATAAGCAAGAGAAAAGAGAATCTGTTGTATTTCTGTATCAACTCTTTAACAATTCGTCCGGATCTTTGAATAAAATCATCCACAGGGTTAGAATTATCGGTCATTATGAAAATAATTTTCTGATTAATGAAATAAAGATAAATCCTTTCATAATCTTATAGAACTGCGTTTCTGTAATTTCGACGGAGTGACATAAATTATAGCTGGTTTATAATTTTCAGTCTACCAGCAGCCAACTAGGCTATTGATTGATTGATTCCTTCTATCTTTGCCACTGTTTATGTTTTCCCAAAAGTACAAAGATCATTTCAGTAAAACCTTAACTCTTGCACTGCCTGTGTGTGTCAGTCAGCTGGGGCACATGTTTGTCGGTGTTGCTGATGCCGATTTTGTCGGAAAAATTGGCCCGAATGAACAGGCGGCTGTTTCTCTTTCCGGTAGCCTCTATGTATTGGTGCTTGTCTTTGGTTTGGGCATTTCAATGGGTGTAACTCCACTGGTTGCCGAGGCAGATGTGGAGAAGGACATTCTTAAGAACAGCATCCTCTTAAAGAACGGGTTACTCGTGAATGTTTTTGTAAGTATTGCTTTGTTTCTTTTGTTATTCTTTCTTTCTCCTGTATTGTATCACTTTGATCAGCCTAACGAAGTCGTAGAACTTGCTGTGCCTTTCCTGAACGTAATGATATTTTCCATGGTTCCTCTCGCTTTGTTTTCGACTTTCAAGCAGTTTGCGGAAGGTCTTTCATTTACCCGTGCGGCAATGGTGATCAGTTTGTCTGCGAATCTCCTGAATATTCTGTTAAATTATTTATTGGTGTTCGGTCATTGGGGCTTTCCCGAAATGGGAATGATGGGTTCCTGCTGGGCAAGTTTTATCGCGAGGTGTTTAATGGCCGCGGGTATGTTTTTGTTTGTGTTTTTAAACAGCGACTTCAAACCATACTGGAAAAAATTCAATCAGGTAAGATCATCCTGGGATATTTCAAAAAAGATACTTGCTATTGGCGTGCCATCAGGACTGCAATGGGTATTTGAGATCGGGGCCTTCAGTTTTGCGGTGCTTATGATCGGCTGGATAGGTGCGAAACAGCAGGCGGCGCATCTTATCGCGCTTAGTCTCGCGGCAATTACCTATATGATAGCGAGCGGTCTTAGTGCGGCTGTGGCGGTGCGTGTTGGAAATTACCTGGGGTTAAAGGACAGGGATGGCATGCGTGTGGCAGGATTTTCGGCTTTCATAATGGTGTTGTGCTTCATGTTCCTCAGCGCAATAACTTTTATTGTATTGAGGAATGTGCTTCCCGGGTTTTTCAGCAAAGAAAGTGAAGTGATAAGTATTGCATCATCCCTGCTTGTAATTGCCGCTTTGTTTCAGTTGTGGGATGGCATGCAGGTAGTGGCGCTTGGCGCTTTGCGTGGATTGAAAGACACTGTATGGCCTACTGTAATAACGCTGATCGCTTATTGGGCAATAGGTTTGCCTTTAAGTTATTTATTGGCCTTTAAATTCGACATGGGAGTGTATGGTATCTGGTGGGGACTATCATCGGGTTTGTTCGCGGCCGCTTTGTTATTATTTTTGCGATTTAATTTTGTGAGCAGAAGGGTTGTGTGACTTGAATATGGATGACATCGTTTTAAGCGATGTCATCCATATTCAAGTTATCAGGGCGCACTCAAATTAACATTTATACTGCAACCGTTATTGTCTTTAATATTTATGGTGTATGTGCCCGGACAGAGCTGATTTTTATACCGGTTTATATATCCATCGGGCCAGGAGTAGGAGTAGGGGCTTGTTCCGCCGCTGGCGGTAATCATTATCCATTCCTTGCAACCGCAAGCCGCACAATCCGATGTTCCCATGGAAAACCGGCCACTTAAAGGAGGAGGGGAAAAAATGGTAGCACTAGAACTGGCAGTACAACCCTTGCTGTCTGTTACAGTAACAGTATAGGTTCCGGCAGATAAACCCGAAACCTGGAACCCGGAACCCGGAACTCCTCCACTCCAGTTAAAGGTATATGCCGGAGTTCCATTGCCTGGATTTGCAATTGCAGTTCCATTTGCAACCCCACTGCAGGTGATATTGGTTGGCTGGATAGTTACAATAACAGCAGGATTAACGGTTATAGTTGCAATTGAGGTAGAAGTATTTCCCCCGGTATCTTTAATTGTTACGGTATAAGTAGTTGTTGAAACAGGACATGGATTAATGTTTTGTATTGTGGCGCCATTGCTCCAGTTGTAAGTATATGGACTGGTTCCACCGGCAACGCTTGAAGTAACAGTTGCACAGGATGACGGACAAATTGAATTAGCTGTAGTTGTAACAACAGGTCCGGAACAGTTAATTGCCGTAACCTTTCTTGTAGAGTTGGAGGGGCACCCTCCTTTGGCTACCGTGTGAGTAATAGAATAGGTTCCCGCAGATGAAAAGAGATATGAAAAATCAGTAGTTGTTCCACTTACGTTTACAGGTGCAATTGTCCAGGTATATGTAATTCCCACTCCCGGCATTGTGCCGGTATTTATAAAATTAACCAAAGAACCAAGGCAAACTGTATCATTCGGAAATACTTCAAATGTAGCAATTGTACCAGGAGAGGCTCCAACACTAGCAGTTGAAGTTTTTGTACAACCGCTGGCATCTGTAACAGTTACTGTATAAGTTCCGGCAGAAACCGATTGAATGGTAGAGGTAATTTGAGAAGTATTGCTCCATGCATATAAATAAGGGAAGCTCCCGCCTGTTACGGATACACTGATGCTGTTACCTCCACAGGAGGTATTATTGGAACTGGTAGTTAAATTTAAAGGTAATGGTTGAGTGATATTAATCGTACCTGTTTTAAGGCAACCTATTGAGTCTGTCACAGTAATAGTGTAATTTCCTTGGACAAGATTTGTTGCCGTTTGAGTGTTTTGAGCATTACTCCATAAATAAATATATGGCGAAGTGCCATTGCTAACAAGGGCCGTTACATTTGCGGAGTTTGTTACACATGACCATTTAGTTAAATAGGACATTGCAATTGGGGTAGGCTGGCTAATATTTACAAATCGTATTGAAGTACAAGCACTTGCATCAGTTATTGTGCATGAATAGGAACCTGCTGATAGCCCGGTAGCTGTTATCCCGGTTTGGCCATTGTTCCAGACGTAATTATACGGTGGACTTCCTCCTGAAGCTGTTATTGTAGCATAACCATCATTTCCTCCATTACATGTAGCATCAAATTGATTAACTGAAGCAATTAGCCCCCCTGTGCTTCCGTTTATTACAACTGAAGCTGTTAAAGTATCACATGCTATAACAGTAACGGAATAAGTTCCCGGACATAAGCCACTAATAGTATTTGAAGCACTAACTGAGTTAAGGGTTCGGCTGCCATTACTCCAGGTGTAGTTATATGAAGAGTTTCCGCAGTTGATTGTAATAGTGGCTGTGCCATTGCATGAGCAACCTGAAGTGTTGCTTGTTGATGAGGAAGTTATGGCTGGCTCTTCCGGAGTAAATTTTAATATACAGGCATCATCACCCCCATTAAATGTATTGTCATAATAAGCGCCTCCGCCCGGATTTGCTAACCCATTGAGTACTACTCCGTATTTCCATTCTCCAACCGCGAATAAATTGTTTTGATTATCTGTTACCATAGATTGGCAGAACGAAAAATGATTTAAGTTATCTGTTCCACCGGCAAAAAGGGTGCTCCAAAGCCTTACACCTTCTGAATTAAATTTTACAATAAACCCATCGCCAGCGGCCGTATTGTGCCCAACAAAGTAATTATTGCAATTGGGATTGTAAATTGGAAAATCATTTGTGCCATAGGTAAGTCCGCCTATATAAACATTATCGCAATTATCTGTTGTAAGCGCCATTCGTTCGTATACAGCGAAATAATTCTCATTACCTGTGCTACCGTAGTAAGTACTCCAAAAAAGAGAATGAACACCCGGACTAAACTTCGCAATGTATGCATCACTGGCACCACCAAGCATATTGTCAATGTATGCACCATTGCCCGGGTTTATTACGGGAAGATTTGTGCTTCTTACATAGCCGGCAATATAAACAGCATTGTTGTTATCACAAGTCACTTCATATAATATATCTCCCGAACTATTACCACCGAAATAAGTTGACCACAATAGATTAGTGTTAACAGAAGAAAACTTTGCCACAAATGAACTTTCAAAAACTCCCAGCGTATTATCAAAATAAGATCCATTGGATGGATTAAATAACGGAAAAGCAGATGCGGATCTGGTACTTCCTACCACAAATATATTTCCAATATTATCTCTACATAACTCATTTGGAACATCCTGATTATCTCCTCCAAAATAGGTACACCAAAGTAGTGTCCCGTTGTTGGTGAATTTAGCAAAGTATCCGTCTACATTACCACCCACTGTATTCTGGTAATATGCTCCCCCTCCGGGATTAAGTAATGGAATTATACCCCAAGTTGTTCCTGTTACAAAAACATTACCGGATAGATCTGTTACAATCCCCCTTCCTTCCGAATTTCCACATGCAAAACCAGTAGCCCAAAGCCGGTTTCCATTGTTGTCAAATTTCAATATAAATGTGCAATCGTCACTAACTCCGGAAGGAGCTTCAAAATATGTCCCCGAATTAAATAAAGGAAAACTTGTTGCTTTTCCATAGGAACCAAATTCTCCTACAACAAAAATATTTCCAAAAATATCAACAGTTACGTTGCGGGAAACACCAATATCAGTATCAACCGGTCCATAGCAGGTAACCCATAACAACTGACCATTGTTTGAAAATTTATAAATATTCGCAGACATGTCGGGAGAAAAGGTCTGATTATATGCACCACCTAAAACTACAGTAGGAAAATTAGTTGAGGCTGTATAGCCAACAACGAAAACATTTCCCTGAGCATCAACATCACAATCCTGAAAAGAGTCAAGGTTATTTCCGCCATAGTACGTTCCCCAATATAGTTGAGGGTCTATAATGAGAGTGTCATTTACATCATACTCCCTTAAAGCAATTGCAACTTCATAAGAAAAACCGTTGCTGATTTTATTGATTGTTTTTTTCGCTTTGTATTCAGACTCAATCACTATCCTTTCAATTGCAGTATGCTCTATGTCGGGTGAAGCGCTATTCTGATAACACAATAGCGTTCCCTCGATTACTTCACCTAATTCATTACCAAAGTGTATTTGATCAGTACCAACGTTTAGTTTTCCGCTTCCCTCATAAATCAGTTTTATTTGATTGGGGTCAGCGTTGGGATGTACAAAAAAATCATATTTCAAGCCTCCTCCTGAGGACGCATATAAAATCCAATCAATGCCATTATAAACTTCTTTAATTATAACTTTTGAATAGGATTTTACATCAAGAATACCTTCAGGGCAATGTCCAAGGAAATAGTCGTGCTTGCCTTGTGTTACGTTACCTTCTGTGAACACGTTTTCCTTTTTAATAGCGGCATTCTTGAGGATCATATCAACCCTGTGCCATTCGGATTTTTCGATTTTTGAATTTTGATCAAAAATTCCGGAAACAGAGTTGGAACCTGTATTTAATTTTTCCAATTCCTCTTCATTTTCCACAATTTTTAAAAATTGATAGGTTAGCCCTTGTGTGGTTAACCAGATATTTAACTTGGGAACTTCGACCTTGAACAATACCTGTGGTATGGGATTATCTGACATGTCTGCCATTTGTCCGTTGTTCTCCGTAAACTGAATTGACTGGCTGTGAATAGAAGCAGCCATCTGTGTTTTTTGAAAGGAAGAGATATTGTCATTGCCGGCATATGTAAAAATTCCTGTGAATACAAAAAGCACAGGCAGCAATTTCTTCTTATGTTCGTTCATTAAAGCAAATTTCTCCATTGTTAATGAAATAGAATCATGACGTATTGTTTTTATGACATTGCCGAATATCATAGATGTCAATTTGTTACTTGATAGCGCTTATTTTTTTAAATTACTGATTGTTTCAAAGTTAGTTTTTCGCGAACCTGAAAGCAACTCAAGTTGATTTAAAAGTAATGATTTAGAAGTAAATATTATTTTTCATAATTGATATACCTGTTTCGGAAAAATACTTATTTAATATTTTTATATTTATTACTTTTATTGAATACCTCTCATATAAATGAAGACCCCATCGGACGATTTATTCATTCTTATTAAGTCACTTACTCCTGTTGAAAAGCGATATTTCAAGGTTTTTTCAACTATTCATTCGGAAAATTCTGACAAATCCCCTGATAAAAAATATATTATTTTATTCAATGCGATCGATCGGTTAAAAATATATGATGAAAAGAAGTTAAAGGCAAATCTAAAGGACAACACCCTTAAAAAACATCTCAAAGTATTTAAAAGTTATGTTTCAGAGGCTATATTAAAGAGTTTGGGAAAGTATCATTCCACCGATTCTATCGAAATAATACTGGCTCAAAAATTACAGCAAACGGAAATTCTTATAGGAAAAGGGCTACATACGATGGCCTTGAAAATAGTTAAACGGTTTTTAAAGATGGCGATTGAACATGAAAAGACCATATACGTTATGTTGTTTATGATGCGGGAATGGGAACTTGTCGTTTTGTCTGAAGAAGTGAATAAATTGAAAGTCGGTGCAGAACAGGGGCTTTCAGAAATTTTTAATTGTCTGAACACATATAAAGATGAATTGGAGTATAAACAGCTAATGCATCGGGTCTGGCCTTTGTTAAAGATGAAAAATGAAAATGACAATGAATTAAAGAGTAAGTTTAAAAGAGTAGTTGCTCACCCCCTTATTCAAAATTTCCGAACAGAGAATTTCTCCTATGAATCGATTAAATCCTATTATCTTATTATTACCGCCGCTACCCGTATCTCAGGAGATCTGGAAAATTCGTATTTGTTTCGAAAGAAATATGTTGAATTCATCGAATCGGATAAATTAAAAATGCCCAATCGGGTACTTGATTATTTAAGATCTGTTCATAATTTACTTATCATAATTGATAAGCTGAAAAAGTTCGATGAGTTTGAGGCCTGTCTTAAAAAGGTGAATAAATTCATGGATGAATTGAATAGTAAATACAAAACAAATCAGGTGTTGATTCAATATCTATCGCATAATATTCTATCTGTGAAGCATTATATCCGAATGCATAATTATGAGCGCGCTTTAGCCATTGCTGGTGACACTGAAAGAAGTATGAAAAATATTACACTTCCCGATACCTCTACTCAAATACTTTTTCATTACTATGCTGTTTTAATAAATTTCTATTTGTCTGACTTTCGTCTGGCCCTGAAACATCTTAATAAGCTGTTGAGTTATGATAATAGTTGGATAAAACAGGATCTGATCCACAGTGTCAGAATAATATTCCTTATAGTCTATTATGAACTCGGCCGAGAGGATTTATTGATAAGTCAATCTAAATCAATCCGGCGCTATTTGCATAAAAAAAGGGGCTATATTAATAAACATGAAGAAGTATGGTTAGAGTTGTTTGAAAAGAAAATACATAAAGCAAAAACGAATACTCACCTGGTATCACTTTTTTCTGAAACAAAAGTTAAAATGCAAAAAGTACTGAAAGACAAAGAAGAAGCAAAATCAGCGGTGTATTTTGATTATATTTCCTGGCTTGATAGTAAAATCGGGAATAAACCTTTTGTTGAAATCGCTAAGAGGAAAGAGTTAGAAAGATAGGTTGGATTTGGAATCGATAAATGGGGCGGCTTAGTAATTAATATTATAAATAAACCTATACGGCAATCCGGCATCTTCTCCTGCATAATCAATGCCAACGCGCGGTCCAACTGTAATTTCCTTTTCTTTTGTTCTGATTCCTTTATCCTCAATCCATATTTTATTTCCTGTCAGATCTGTTCCTGAATGTTTTGTCAGTAGTCCTAATGCCTGAGATGCAGTGCCCGGGCCACCTGCTGTTGATTTGTCAATGTTGGTTTTATTCCGTCTTTTTAAAATGCAGGGAATTCCTTCAACAGGTTTTATGGCGCGTATTAAAACAGCATGCGGCACATCTTTTTTGTTCGTAACAATATTGAAGAGGTGATGGATACCATAACACAGGTAAACATATGCCACACCGCCTTCGCTATACATTATTTCTGTTCTGCTGGTTCTGCGTCCGTTCCATGCATGCGATGCTTTGTCGGTAATGCCTGCGTATGCTTCCGTTTCGGTGATGATACCAGCTGTTACTATGTCATCCAGTTTTGTAAACAGGTATTTACCCAGCAATTCCTTACTGATTTGCACTACATCATCACGCCGGTAGAAATCTTTTTTGAGCTTACTCATCTATCCTAAATCCCTAATCCTTCCATTGTAACCTATTGTTTTTGTCATAATATAACCTGCCATTGTCCAGCAACCATTGTATCACTTTTAGTGTTTTGTTTTCTTTCGCGCCGGTAACGGCAGTCACCAATTCTTTCAACGATAAATGATTGGAGAACAGCAAGCTTTTTATTTCGCCCGATACATCATCAAACTCCTGGCTATTCACTTCGCTTTTATTGCGTTCCAGGCAATAATCACATATCCCGCAGCGGTCGGTGTTTGTTTCACCGAAATAGGCCAGCAGCAATTGGCTGCGGCATTTATCGGGGTTGGTTGCATAACCTGCAATGGCCCGCATCCGCTCCAGGGCTTTTTCCTTACGTATCTTTAAATGTTCTTTTGAAATGTTAATGGAATTACTGTCAACCCGGGGTAAGTTGAATGTAAGTTGCGGCATTTCGGTTTGAGGAAGGTACGATAATAAGCCTACCTTGCCCAGGTAATTAAGAAATTGTACAACCTGTTCGTATCCCAACCCGCTTTTAATTACAAGATCGTTCTCGTTGAACTTTACATAATTCTCGAACAGCCCGGTATAGGAACGCAGCAGCAGTTTTATAAAGCTGTCGTAGCCCTTATTCGCGACCTGGAATTTGTATAATTCATCCTTATGGACTGTAAAATGCAGACGTGATGGTTGATACAGGGATTCGGTGGTTGTGAGATACTCTTCTTTTTCCAATAACTTCAGCGCATTATATACAGTAACGGCGTTCAGGTTATAGCGGTTGCAAAGTTGCGCTATATCAAAATCGAATGTTTTCCCTTCTCCGCTGCCTGTGGCCAGTTGATAGTAGTTCGCAATTGCCTGGTAGATCTGCCTGATCTCTTTAATATCAGGAAATCCGCTAATGACCCTTCGCTCAAGTTCAATGATATCCGCATCATTATAAAGCAGTATGGCGTAAGCTTTATGTTCATCACGGCCCGCCCGGCCTGCTTCCTGGAAATACGATTCGATGCAATCGGGCAGATCATAATGGATCACCAGGCGGACATCGGGTTTATCAATACCCATTCCGAACGCATTTGTGCACACGATCACCCGTTGGTTGCTGTTTATCCAGTCGCTTTGCTTTTTGCTGCGAAGGGGAGTGGCAAGTCCGGCATGGTAAAAGTCGGCAAGGATATTATTCCTGTTCAGCAGTTCAGTGATCTCTTGTGTTTTTTTCCGGCTGCGGGCGTAAATAATTGCGCTTCCTTTAACATTATTACAAATCTTGATCAACCGGCTGTTTTTATCTTCTTCGTGCAGCACAACGTATGCAAGATTGCTTCGTGCAAAACTTTTCTGCAGCACATTCGGCTTTTTAAATTCCAGTTTTTGCTGGATATCCTTTATTACTCCGGGAGTTGCGGTGGCTGTGAGTGCAAGCACCGGTACATCCGGCTTTAGTGTCCTTAATTCGGCCACTTTGAGATAGCTTGGTCTGAAGTCATAGCCCCATTGTGATATACAATGTGCCTCATCAATAGCGATGAGGTTGACCTCCATTTTTTTTATGCGCACCTGCGCGATATCACTGTTCAGGCGCTCGGGAGACAGGTAAAGGAATTTAAAGTCGCCGTATACACAATTATCGAGTGCAATATCCACTTCGCGTTTGTTCATGGCTGACGTAATAGCAACGGCTTTAATCCCCTTTTGTGACAGTTTTTCAACCTGGTCGTTCATCAATGCGATAAGAGGTGATACGACGATACATATCCCCTTTTGCGCTAAAGCGGGAACCTGGAAGCATAATGATTTCCCGCCACCGGTAGGCATTAAGGCCAGGGTATCATTGTGGTGCATTACGGAATGGATAATATCCAACTGAAGGGGTCTGAATTCAGTAAATCCCCAATATTGTTTTAGTATTTGATGGAGATGGTCCATTGCTTATATGCTAAGATAAGGGATAAAACGGAGAGAGCTAAAAATGCATAGTTACCTGTATACATCGATTATTTAACTTTTATAAAAGCAGAGCCTGGCCAAAGTAATTAGAAGCTGTCTAAAAAATGAAATGATAAATAAAAATTGTGCGATTGGTCACACTGAGCGTAGCCGAAGTGTAGCGATGGAAAGACTTCCTATATGTTTCGACTGCGCTGAACATGACCCTGCACGCTATGGTTACTGTTTTTGAGATGGTTTGTAGTAATTAACTTAAGTATATAATACAAAAATTTATTGCTTAAGAAAAGTTTAGATTGATCAATGGAATATTTTGTAGAGATGAAGTAAAAATCGAAACAAAGAGTTATTTTTGCTTTTACAAACTTTAAGTTTGTTTCGGTTTAAATAAACTATAAATGAAGTAAAGTATGAGTTACTACGTAATGGTTGGGGAAGGCAAATACCCTATTATGCCAATTGCCAGCGGGCCTGATTTCAATGGTAATTGGCGTAGTGGCAGAATCATTACTGAACAGGTTCCACAGCCTCTTGTTTACATACTCGATACCGACTATCCGGGCAATCCTAAGCCTATGTATTATGAACAGGCCATTCCGGTGATGCGTGACGACGTGGCTGAAGCCCTTGTTCGTGTCGGTGTCGATAACATTCAATATTTTGGTGCGGTGCTGGTAAACCCTGTGGATGGTAAGCGATACACGAACTATAAAGCCTATAATATCGTTGGGTTGGTAGCGTGCGCTGATATGGCTTCCTCGAAGCCCGTCAATATGCTGACAATGGGGCCAAGCGCCACATTCTTTGAGAGTCTGGTGATCGATGAATCAAAAGCGGGTGATGCATTATTATTCCGGATGGCTGAGAATATCAGCGCCATTGTTGTTCATGAGAAAGTAAAGAACGCCATAGAAGAAAGTGGTATTGAAGGATTTGTCTTTTACGGACCGGGTGAGTGGTCTGGATAAAGAGATTTAATATTTTTACCAACTGCATCTGTAAGATTTGCGAGCTTACGGCATCCCATCCACTGTTTTGAATTTTTTTTCTGATTCCTTATTCAAACAATTCACCAAAGTTATACGTTTGTTTGAGGCGAACTCCCCGTTCTGTTTGTTGCACGGTGCAGCATTCATTAATAGGGTCATGCTCAAAAAACAGGACATAGTCATTTTGTGCGGCTGAATTCATGAACATTTCTTTTTCCTGCAACGTAAGTAAGGGACGAGTGTCATACGCCATGATGTAGGACAGTGGAATATGTCCCGTGGAAGGAAGAAGGTCGGCCATGAATATAACTGTTTTCCCCTTGTAGGTGATGTGTGGTATCATCATGGCATCAGTATGGCCGTGGGTAACCAGGATATCAAAATAATCTCCCAGTTCACTTACTTTTTGTTTAGCATCACTTTTAGAGCCAATGAATTTCAATTGCCCGCTTTCCTGTATAGGTAAAATATTTTCTTTGAGGAAGCTGGCTTTTTCACGGGCATTGGGTTTAGTGGCCCATTCCCAGTGTTGGGCGTTGCTCCAGTATACAGCGTTTTTAAAAACAGGTTCATAACCTGTTTTTGTGTTATTCCATTGGACACTGCCGCCGCAATGGTCGAAATGAAGGTGAGTTAAAAAAACATCGGTTATATCATCACATGAAAACCCTTTGGATCGCAATGATCTGTCCAATGTATCGTCCCCATGAAGATCGTAAAAGCCGAAAAATTTTTCAGATTGTTTATTGCCGATGCCTGTATCAATAAGTATAAGCCGGTTTCCATCTTCGATCAGCAGGCAGCGCATAGCCCATGTACACATGTTTTTGGAGTCCGGAATATTGGTATTGCTCCAGATCGATTTTGGAACGACGCCGAACATGGCGCCTCCGTCTAACTTAAAAAAACCGGTGTTAATAACATGTAGCTTCATATATCTACGAATAACGAATCAGTACGAATTTACGAATCACTCTGGTTCTGAGAAATAATTTTTAATGAATATACGAACGCCTCAATATTAGGTTATCACTTAATTTGAGGCGTGGATAATTCGTATTAATTTGCTATTCGCTGGTCTAAAACCTTTCCAGCATCGAGAAAAAGAAATCGCCTTCAATTTTAGCGTTATCATCACTGTCTGAACCATGTACTGCGTTTGCTGCGATCGATTTGGCAAAAAGAGCGCGTATTGTTCCGGGTGCTGCTTTAGTGGGGTCTGTTGCGCCGATCAGTGTTCTGAAATCAGCAACGGCATTATCTTTTTCCAATATGACCGCTACTATGGAACCTGATGACATATAGTCGACAAGTTCGCCAAAGAAGGGACGCTCTTTGTGGATGGCGTAGAATTGCCCGGCCGATTCACGGCTGAGTTTAGTATATTTCATTGCAATAATACGGAAGCCGGCTTCGTTTATTTTCGCCAGGATGGGGCCAATATAGTTGTTGGCTACCGCATCGGGCTTAATCATCGTAAATGTTCTGTTGGTTGCCATATTTATTAGTTTGGCTGCGAAAGTAATAAATTTATTTGGATTGTGGTTTTAAAAAGTCTGTAACAAAAGCAATTTTCGTATTTGTTTCACGCAAGGGCGCAAAGGAAAAGTGTTGAAATGATCTGCATATACATTTATACCGGGCTACCGGTACTTTGACCCTTTTGCAGGAGAATTTGCAATGGTGTTATTGTTTAGTTTAAAATTTGAGTAACTCTTCGTAAAGTTCTTTCAATGGAAGTCCCATTACATTAAAATACGACCCTTCAATTTTTTCGACGAAATAGGTGCCAATTGTTTCCTGTGTACTTTTTGCGGCGTCAATTGTATTTAATCCGGGTTTATTTATGCTTGCTAAAAAAGCAGCTTCTTCGATTGAGCATGGTGGCACGTCATGGGGCATACACTCCTGTGCACCATAAGCGCCTGCTTTATCATAAGGTTTAAATGTCGTAATGTATTGATCGATCTCTTTATCTGACAGATGTTTGAAATAAACTTTAGACGCAGAATAGAAACTTGTTTCTTTCTTTTTCGATTTTAAACACACTCCTGTAAATACTTCGTGCATATTACCCGACAGCAGTCTTAGCATCTTTATCGCTTCCTGATGATCAGCCGGTTTGTTCATTACATGATCATTTATCCAAACTATTGTGTCTGCGGTAATAACAATACTGTTGTCATTTAACGAGCCATCAAAAGCATCAGCTTTTTTTCGGCACAGGTATAAAGGGATTTCCTGTGCTTTTAAATTTTCCGGAAAGGATTCATCAACTTCTTTGGTTATGATCTCAAATTCAAGTCCAAGTTCTTTCAACAGGTACTGCCTGCGCGGCGATTTTGAAGCAAGAATAAAATGATGTTGAGCAAGGTTAAGTTTGTCAGCCATTATTAAGAAGGAATAAAGCTGTAATAGATCACAAGTGTATAAAGTATACCGGTAAGCATAATGGCTTTACTAAGCCTGTCCGGAATTTTAAATTCGGCAGGATTTTTGGCTCTTTGTAACAGGTAAATAATTATTGTCAACGGGAGCTGGATAAAAATCATCAGATACCAGAATGAAATTGTCGCTCCTGAGTCAAACTGGCCCTTTTGTATATACCCCAGTATCAGAATTGTTATAAAGACAAGGAATGATACAAAATTTTTGGTTGTCTCAATGCCAAGTACGATGGGTATTGTATGGCAGCCAAATTCCCGGTCGCCTTCAATGTCCTCCATATCTTTTATTATTTCGCGTACCAGGTTGATCAGGAAAGCAAGGGCGGCAAAGCCGGTAATGAAATTGAAAATGACTTTAAAATTGACCTCAAACGGAGGAAAGGTCAATACCCTGTATTTTTCAACTGCGAGGTGTAATTCATAAAGTCCAACGGTAAAAGGTACAAGGGCCACGAACAAGGCGATGATAAGGTTCCCGATCAGGAACTGTTTTTTAAATTCCGTTGAGTAAAACCAAAGACCGAACACACAGGCAATGTATATAAAACCATATTGCCATAGCCCGAGTTTATACGATACCATTAATGCGATCAATGAGGCGATGGAACTTAATACAAAATGAGTACCCATTGCTACCCGGCGCTTTATGCCTTTATCAATGATCATTTGCTCGGGTTTGTTGACACGGTCGATCTTCACATCAAAATAGTCGTTAATAATATAGCCGGCCGCGGCAATCATAACCGTGGCGAGTGAAAGAAAGAAGAATTCCATTTCGCTTACACGGAAACTGATAATATTTGGATTGGTTATTTTGTCGGGATAGCCTTCAATCAATTGTTTATTCAGGTAGGTATACATGGGATAGATGATTCCCCAGCGCATGGCATATTGCGCCAATGCGATAATAAGCAGGTTGGGTAAGCGGATTAATCTGATAAAGGATGTCAGTTTATTCATAAATGGGTTTCACAGAGTTACACAGAGTAGGCACGGAGTTTCGCTGAGTTCAGAGTTTAGAACTTTTGAGTTCATTTTTTATGCGGAGTTACATTAAAATTAATAAGATTATTTCCACCGATTCTTTGTGTAACTCTGTGCCTACTCTGTGTAACTCAGTGTCATTTATCTATGCCTATTCGCTAGTCTATAAAACAAAATTAACTTTTATTTTTCATGATGCTTTGGCTTATCAATTTATAAATTTTCTTCATCTTCTTTTGTTTAGAAAGAAGGATCATGTGAGCCTTCATGATCAACTTGTCATTTCGAATGGCCGGCCCGGTTTGCATTTTTGACGGTGAGGCATGTTTTATTTTGTCGGCAGTTTCATATATCAATGGAAGCAATAACTCAAATGGAAGTTTATTTTTCCGGAGCAGCTTTTCGGCCAAAGCGTACATGTGATTGGTAAAATTGCAGGCAAATACGGCTGCCAGGTGCAATACTTTTCTTTTTTCGGAATCAACTAAATGCACCTGTTTTGAAATAGACCCGGCAATTGCCAGCAGTTTTTTTTCATTGACTTTTGTATTCGCCTCGATACAAAGAGGCACTGAAGAAAAATCTATTATTTTATTTTTAGATAATGTTTGAAGGGGGTACAGCACGCCGTAATTGGAAGACACACTTTTTAAAGTCTTCAAAGGCAGGCTTCCGGATGTGTGGACAACTAATTTGCCATTTATGTTTAATTGCCTTACTATACTATTTACAACATCATCTTTAATGGCAATAATATACAAGTCGGCAGTCTGGCTTATTTTTTTCAGGTCATTGAGTGGCTGCGCTCTTAGCTTAAGGGCTAAAGCACGACCGGAGCTTTTTGTCCGGCTATATACCTGCAAAATATTGTGCCCGGTTTTTTTAAGCGCAAGTCCCATTTGTGTGGCAACATTGCCTGAACCGATGAGTACTATATTTTGTTTTTTGCCGGACATGTGTTATGAGCGTTTTATCCTTTGTAAGATAGCGATGAAAGTTCCGATGACCATAACTATACAGCCCGTCCATAATATGTTAATGTATGGAAAGATGATCGCTTCCATTACAATAAAATCAGGTTTGTTGGTTCGTCTTTCGGCCAGCGATATATCAATTTTCCCTGTTTCAGGAGTGATCTTCCAGAAATTGATTTTTACACCAAGCTCAGGCACTTCCGCTTCTACAGGTTGGATCCGGTTATGATCGATAACATAAATTGGTCTGGCTGAATATGTTTTTTTATCTATATCCATTAATTTCAACAGCGCCTCCACAGCCAGCGATGAATCGCTGATACTATATTTCTTTTTGTCAACATTCGTGTTAAAACCTTCCAGTATGATCAAACTGTTTGATGATGAAATTGTGTCGCCGACGGCTATGGTAAAACTTTTTGAGGTGCCGTATTCGTTTCCATCCTGCTTTTTCTCCTCAAGAGTTTCAAGGTCAGCATAAGTTACGTGTGTGTAAATATCCTTGTGTAAAAAATGACGCGTATCCGGCTCGGCAACATTACCCATGCGAGGATTTGTTTGAACTACTGGTTTTAACGTAAAGTCGTATTTTAATTTGCCATCGGGCTGCTTCTTATAGTATTCTATCTCAAAATAAATATTTACACCTTGTTTTAATTTGCCTTTATAAGTAACAAAGTAATCACCCATTTGGAGTGTGTCGCCAACCTGTAATAGAATATTTTTACTGTTGGTGAGCTGTTTGTCGAGTGTTTCAATATTTTGAGGTTGAGATAAGCGCTCCCATTAATATTAAACCAAAGCCGATATGGGCAATAGAAGCTCCGGCATTTTTAATTTTACCACTGAGTATAACTAACCAGTAATGGGCATTGGCCCAAACACAAAAAATGGATGACCACAGCAGCAAAACATAAAAAAACTGATCAAGCCTCATTACAAGTGCAATTGTGGCGCATAATAGTATCGAACCAATAAACGGGAAGATCAGTTTTTTAACAACTGTTTTAATCTCCGTGTCCTTGTATTTTAAAAATTGTCCGGTTGCGATCAGCAGAGTAATGATTATTGCAAAAGGTATCTGCCAGGAATTGTAAAAACTTATTGCATTGGTTGGCGGTGCAATCTTTAGATTAAATAATTTATTCCACACCGGCATGGAAGTGTTGAACATGATGTGGAATGAGGAAATCAACAGCACAAGCGCGCCAAGGAACATCCAGAATTCACGACTCCAGACCGCTTCCTCTTCATTTGCTTTTTGAAAATGCTTTCTGTTTACAATAAGCAGAACAATGGCTAAACCCATAAAAAAGAACAGGTAAAGCAGGAGTTGTCCTGACATGCCAAGATCAGTAAAGGCATGAACGGAAGTTTCGCCTAATATTCCGCTGCGTGTAAGGAAAGTGGAATAGAGTATGAGGATAAAAGTTATAAGCGTTAAAAAGAAAGAGGTAAAAAGTGACTGACCTTTGTGTTTGTGGATAAGCATTACGTGCGCGGAACCGACCAGTGTTAGCCAAGGGACAAGCGAAGCGTTCTCAACCGGGTCCCAGGCCCAGAAGCCGCCAAAGCTAAGCGCTTCGTATGCCCATGCACCTCCCATAAGTATTCCGGTACCAAGGATCGCGATACAAATAAAGGTCCAGGGTAAAGCCGGTTTCTGCCATTCATCAAATTTCTTTTTCCATAAACCGGCGATGGCGTATGCAAAGGGCACAAGTGTCAAAGCAAAGCCGAGGAAGAGAGTGGGAGGGTGGATCGTCATCCAATAATTCTGCAGCAATGGATTAAGGCCTCGTCCATCCAGTTTATCCAGGTAATTCGGGTTTTGGAACAAGGGAATATTGCCAAAGTCGGGATGCTCGCGAAGCAAAACGGTAAAGGGATTGCTGCCAATCTTATATTCAAAAATATATATGCCCAACAGCATTGAGCCGAGGAACATCTGTACCGTTGCGACTGTAGCCATTACCGGAGCTTCCCAATCTTTGGCTGTTTTGATCAGTATATTCCCGATCACTACATGCCAGAAGGACCAGAGTAAAAAACTTCCTTCCTGTCCTTCCCAAAAGCAGGAAAGTATATAGCGCATCCGCATTTCGGTGTTGGAATGATGCCATACGTATTCGTATTCAAACAAATGATTCCGCAGCATATAAAACAATGTGCCTACGATGCCAATAACAGCAAGCGAGTGAATACGGAAAGAAAGTCGGGCCAGTTTTTTCCAGGATGCAGCCGAAGAGATTTCTTTGGAAGCATTGAAATAAGCGATAGCTGAGAAAAGGGCGGAAACAAATGCGAGGATCACAAATACGTTACCTGCCTGTCCCGGGAATAATCGCTCACCTGTGTATTGGATGCCCATTTTAGTTGTCAGTTGTCAGTTGTCAGTTGTCAGTTGTCAGTTGTTAGTTGTTGTTGGTTGTTTGAAGTGATTTTTAGTCTAACAACCGACAACTAGCAACCATTAACTATTTGCTCACGCCTTCCTCCGGTTTCCCATCATTATATTTTGACGGGCATTTCATTAGTATATCATTTGCATGAAATTCGTCACCTTCGCATTTGCCGATGATTACGATCTGTTCGGAGCGTTCAAAATCCTGGGGTTTGCTTTTATGCAGTATCACTTTTTTCTCGATACCATTATTGTCCTTCATGTAAAAGGTGAAGAGGTTGGCATCAGATTCAGGGTTATAGATGGTTTCTTTTTCCTTATTTAACTTACCAACTACATGGTATTCAGAGCCAGGATGCGCGGTTGCTTCAGAGAAGTCGGCATAAGTGCTGGAACTGGATAGCGATGCAAGTATTGTTCCTATCGCGACGGCAATAATAATAATTCCGATGATGTGTATCTTTTTCATTCCACTTTTAATTTTGTCATTCTGAACGAAGTGAACCTGTCTCGCCGTCATGCAGGGAATCCGGTTGTGCGTTAGTTTCCTTTTCTAATTTTGAAATTTTTCTGTCAATGCTGATTAAATAAATAATTATACCAATAAAAATCAATACAAGTACTGCAACCACAACATAAATTTTTCCGCTTGAACGCAGGGCATCCGCCATTTCAATATTGTTTTGTTCCTGGGCAAGGGCATTAAGACCCATCAAAACAGCCACCGGCATAAATACCTTTTTCATTTATTGATTAAAATTTGTTGAATATTTTTTATTCTTATCCGAAGACTCATGATCCAAACGGCAAGCAGTGTCCATCCTACAATGGCAGGATAAAACACTACCCGAAGAGAAGTATCAAGATCGTATGAATTAAAGCCAGGGTTGCCGCCTTTGCCCGGATGAAGCGAATCGACCCCGGTAAACTTGGGGATGATGCCGATGAACACAACCATCATAACGTACGCGAAAATATTGTAGACGGCAGAAATGCGTGCCCGCTTTTGTTCATCATCAATTGAATTTCGGAGCAATACATAAGCAAGGTAAGCCAGCATTGTTACAGCAGCTCCGTTTAACTGCGGATCGTTGGTCCACCAGGCACCCCATGTATAGCGGGCCCATAAGGAACCTGTTACCAGTCCGAGTGTACCGAGTAAAACAGATACATTGGCTGCTTCAACTGCTATAATATCATTTTTAATATCGGATCTTCCCAGATAGAGAATGCTGTAACAAAGTGAAACGGTTAAAATTATCATCATACCAAACCACATGGTAACATGGAAGTAAAGGTTACGGATCGTTTCATGCAAGATCGCTAAATGTGGAACAGGACCTAAAAAGCCCCACACAATTGTGAAGAGAAGGAGAAGTATAGATAATATTTTCCACCAGTTTTTCATATTAAGGTTTAAGGGTTTCAGGTTTCAGGTTGGCATGAGTGGTTTAACCTGAAACTTGAAACCTTTTTTAACTAAATTAATCCTTCCAAAGGTACGGAAATAACATATAGGAAAGTGCCACTACAATAAGGTCTAACAGGGTAAGTACCAGCAGGTAAGAGTAGGTTACCGAAAATGCAAGTCCATCGACTGCGTCCTTGGAAACTTTCATTAGGGTAATAAGTAAAGGCACCATTATGGGGAAGCTTAACACAGCCATTAAACTGAAGTTGTTGTTTGTTTTAGCGGCAATAGCTGATACAAGAGTAAGAATAGATGAGATACCAAAACTGCCTAATGTAAGGCTTGTCAGAAACAAGATCTGATTCTGGACAATGTTTCCGATGAACAAGGAGTAAAACGTATAACATATAAGTGATATGCAAAGCAGCAATAACGCGTTGTAAATAATTTTTGAAAGAATAACAGCTTGTGGACTCGCAAGCGTGTAATAATAAAGCTGCAGTCCGCGGCTATCCTGCATAAAGCTTTTTGATACGGCATTCACCGATGCAAACAGCATAATGATCCAGAACAAGGCGTTCCAGGCAGGAGGGTCAACAATTTGTTTGAATGAAAGGTAGCTTATAAATACAGTTGAAATAACATACAACAGTATTCCGTTCAACGCGTACTTATGGCGGAATTCGAGTTTTATTTCTTTTGCCAGCAGGGCTTTTAGCTCTCGTATAAACATTTTCAATTCAAAGATACTGTTTTTGTCAGCTGCCGGCCAGCTAACATTTATTTTGCGGACAGTCTCGCTTTCTCTTTCACCACTTCCATAAAAGGGCGATTTTGTATTTTACTATCTAGCCAGGAAATGAAATCAAAGTACTCCAGGGCCTTTGCTTCAAAAGGATCTTTGGTGATCTCCTGAAGTTCCATTTTTAAGTCTTTAAAAAAATTAATGAGTTCTTTTCGTGAATTTGATCCGGGTAATTTGTTCCGGATAAAACGCAGAAGCACATCTTCTGTCTTATATAATCGCTTCCTTTTCAATAAAAAAAGATATGTAGAACGAACTATATAGGTTAAAAGGTCGTCTTGTTCAAGTTCATAATGAATAATCAGGTTTAATATTTTTGCAATAACATAATCACCTTCTCTGCAATTTCCGGGTAATTCATTTAGTATATTGTTATTCCAAATACGAGCCTGATAATAATTGCCGGTGTATAAGTATAAGCCCGACAGATTGACAAACAGCGCTGTTTTGTATACCACCCTCGCATTATGGGTTTGCATAAAAAAAATTGCATCTTGTGCCATGCGCTCTCCGGCGTCAAACGCCTTTACTAATAAATATCCAAATAAAAGATTACTGTATGCGATTGTAATGTTATCTGTAAGTATATTTTTTTCTTCCTGGCCCAATTTCCAGTTTTGAATGAGCAATAATTTATTTAAAATGTCCTCTGCCCTGTTCAATTCTTTATTCGCACATAATATGGCCACAAAATTATTCAGCACGCTCATGTATTTCGCGACATGCTCCATTAGAAGTTCCGGCCGGGATTCCATGTTTTTCAATAATGTTTCCAGGTGATCTCGTCCCTTCTTAAATTCATTTAATTTTTCGTAATACACATTATAAATTGTGTGATAATAATAATTTGATTCAAAATCAGTCGGCTCATTGGTACTAATCATCAATGGATGCTTTATTATTTTTATCCATTCTGTTTTTATCATTTTATCCCTGATATCCCCATGTTTTAATAGTTTATGAACGGAATAGATCAGGGATTTGTATGTTCTGACTGATGCTATTTGTACTGAAATTTGCTCTTGTTCAATGAGCAGGGCTGTGTCTTTCTGCAGATTTAATCCCAAGCCCCATTCTTTATTCAGTACCTGTAATCGTGCTTCCTGTTTTTCAAATTGCCCTGTCAGCTTTTTTGTTTTTTTTATTATGTTATTTCTTAACGTTTTCAATCCTTTATTGTGACAAATTTCTATATCTGCAAAATAATCCCTTATTTTTCCTTCAATTGATTTTCCGGAATAATGAAATCGTAAAGCCTTCAGGATCAGTGCCAATAGATAGTTTTTTATTTTAGGCAAAGGAGTTAATATATTTTTGTCTTTCAGTTTTTGACCTATAATTCGTTCATCGTAATTATGAGTCGAATCAATCATTTCAAAAAGGTGGAGGTATTTTTTGTCCCCGGTTGAATAATAATTTATATAAAGTGTAAGGCTTTTTTTCTCACTTGGAGTAAGCGATTTGATCAAGTCAAACAAAGTTTCCTTTGAATTATTAAATTTCATGATTGTAATATTTAAACATTAAAATATGCTTAAATCAATCAAATATAGGCATTTATATATTATATTTATGATTAATGATTGTAATAATACTACAAGTCTTGTTTGTATTGGCGATAAAATCGCTCTAATTTTAAGAATCAATACAGATTGTCATTGTGTAATCTCAATATTTGTAATTACACAGTAAATATTAAAGATAAAAATGGGTGTAGCGTAAATGTTAACCTGACCGCGCCATGAGTAAAGCAAAAAAGATATCCATATTTAATGTATTTATGCTCTTGATGGGATATTGCTACGCTCAACATCCCAGTGCTGACGTTTTGCTTTCAAAACAAAAAACACCAGCCTTCATCGAAAACAAAGGACAAATGACGGATGTTAATGGTAATACCGTTCCTGATGTTCTGTTTAAAACAAGTTTACAAGGATTGGATATATATATCACAGAAAAGGGTCTTACCTATGTATTTGTACAGGGAAATGAAAGTAAGACCAATAATGATATGAAGGATGGGGGGAATTTTGTTACAGAAATGGCTGCGGAGGATAATAAGACCTTTGCAATGGCTCAGTTTCACATGCGACTGGTTAAAGCAAAAATCAACAAGAACAATATTGTTAAACAAGGAGAGAGCAGGGAACATTTCAACTTTTTTTACCATCATTGTCCAAATGGTATTTATGATGTAAGGCTATATGAGAAGTTAACAGTGAAAGATGTGTATCCGGGTATTGACTGGGTATTATACACTACGGGTATGAAAGGAGTAAAATATGATTTCATCGTAAACCCCGGAGCCGATCCATCGGCTATTCGGATGTTATATGAAAGCGAGGAGCCGCTTTCAATTGATAATGGAGGAAATATTCATGTTACAACACCTTTAGGCATCTTAACCGAAAATGCTCCATATACTTATTACCGTGCAAGCAGTGTTCCTATTGAAAGCCATTTCCGCAGTAAACAAATAAGTAAACACAATGTTGAGGTTTCATTTCAATTGGGTGGCTTGCAAAAAATTACTTCTTTCGATAGTAACACCGAAACAATTGTAATCGATCCTCAGCTTACCTGGTGTACATTATATGCCGGCAATGGTTGGGACGGAATAAGATCTTTGGATGTTGATGCAGCAGGCAATTTGTTTGCAGCGTTATACACTTATTCAACCGGGATCCCTGTTCCAGGAGCCTTTCAGGCCGTCAACGGAGGGAATTACGATGCCGGTATTCTTAAGTTTGACAATAATGGGGTGTTGCTATGGGGTACCTATTACGGCGGAAGCAATAATGATTTTGGAGTTTCCATAAGAATAGATTCCAATCAGGACGTCTATCTCACCGGTGGTACAAACTCCGCTAATTTTCCCGTTTTTGATGCCGGCACTTATTTTGATAATTCAATTGGTGGGGTAAGTGATTGCTTTATACTGAAGTTCAGTAATACCGGTGGCCGTTTATGGGCCACCTATTACGGGGGGAGCGGGGTTGACGAAGGCCGCTGTATAAAATCTGATGCTTTAAATAATATTTATATTGCCGGAAAAACGACTTCTGCGGATATTTCTGTACAGAACTCCGGAACATTTTTTGATGGGACGCTCAATGGAGCCAGTGACGCGTTTCTTTTGAAGTTTAATAATGTTGGCACCCGTTTATGGGCAACTTATTATGGCGGCAGCGCTGTTGAGGAAGGAAATGCTTTAACAATCAACAGTAATAATGACTTATACGTTACAGGTAACACTACTTCACCTGATTTTCCGATTCAAACCAACGGTGCCGCATATTCGGATGGAAGTTATGGAGGAGGAACCGCTCCAACTGCGTTCTTTCCGATTGAAACCGGGGATATTTTTATACTAAAATTCGATAATGCAGGAAATCGTTTGTGGTCAACGTTTTATGGCGGAAGCAAAGGTGAGTCAGGAATGGGAATCGCTTCTGATATTTTTGGTAACATTTTCATTAGCGGAATTACTTATTCAACTGATTTTCCATTACTTAATTCCGGCAATTATTTTGATAATTTGATCGGTGGTTTAAGAGATGGTTTTATATTGAAATTTGATCTGAATGGTATCAGGCAGTGGGCTACCTACTTTGGCGGCAATAACGAGGATACACAAACTAATGATTATGACCGGATAGAAACTGACTTGTGTGGAAATGTATATATTTCATTTAATACGCGTACATCATATAATTCCCCGCCTTCCGGAATAGATGTATATAACCCTTCCTGTGGCTCCTACTTTAAGGGGACGCAGACATATGCGGGCTTAAGTATTTCAGACGATATAGTAATAACTAAATTCACTAACCAGGGTAAACTATTATGGTGTAGTTACTTTGGAGGTAATGGTGATAACGATTTTCGCGGAGCTTTGGCTATCGATAATAAATCCAATATTTTTCTTGCGGGAGAGTTTCCTCACTATGGCAGCGCTACTTACAATATATCTACTCTCCCTTTAATAAATCCCGGAGGAGGTGTGTTCTTTCAAAATCTTCCGGGGGCAGGTTTGGACGACGATGCTTTTATTGCAAAATTTATTCCGGTTGTTCCTGTTATTACTAAATCACAGGCCAATAACACCACCTGCACCCCATGTAGCGGCAGTGCAACAATTAACTTAACCTGTAGTGAACCAAATTATAATTACACCTGGAGTAATGGCAGCACTACTTTAAACAGCACAAACACAACAAACACCATTTCCGGTTTATGTCCGGGTAGCTATACTGTAACAGTTGCCAGTAGCTGTAATCAAATACAAACGGCAACTTTTGTTATAACAGGTACTATATGCGGAGGTATTACCGCCAACGTAAATTCAGCATCAATATGCAGCGGTGTAACTCCCTGTCCCACCTTAACAGCAACAGGAGCAGGTGGTACAGCCCCTTATACTTATTTGTGGAGTACAGCCGCAACAACAGCGGGTATTAACCCCTGTCCGGCCAGTACAACCAATTACACCGTAACAATTACCGACAATGCAGGATTGACAGCCACTTCAGTAGCTGTTGTAACCGTTAATCCCATGGTTAGTGTAACCGTAATTCCAACCAACATAAGCTGCAGCGGTACTTCGACAGGCTCGGCAACCGCAAGCCCTGGCGGTGGAAGCACACCTTATGTATATGTATGGAGTAACGGGGTTTCAGGTTCAACAGTTTCTGGTTTGGTTTCAGGAATTTATACTGTTACAGTAACCGATTCAAAAGGTTGTGTTGCGACTTCTACCGCCGGAATAATTTCACCGCCGACTTTAACTGGGCAAGTGTCAAAAGGCACCGCCAACTGTGCAGGCTGTGGTTGCAAAGAATGGATACTCATAAATGCAACAGGGGGAACGAGCCCTTATTCATATACCTGGCCGGATGGATATATTAACAGGTATAAGAACCAACTTTGCCCCGGCAATTACATTATAAATATTAAAGACAAAAACGGTTGCAGTGTGAATGTCAGTCTTAGTGCACCTTGAGTAGATGTTCAACCTGTACTAAAGCTTCGGTTGATAAATAGTTGTCAGGCGGAGTGTTCCTTGCAAGAAGATCAAGTGTTGAACCAACAACCGTCAACTCCTAACCAACTTTTGCCTTTTCCTTTACCACAAGAGCAAAAGGCCGTCGCTCAATTTTACTCTCCAACCAGCTGATAAAATCAAAATAATCCAGTGCCGTTTTCTCAAACGGGTATTTGGTGATCTTTTCCAATTGATCCTTCAGTTCGATAAAGGCTTTTCGGAGTTCCTCGTGTGTGTTTAATTTGATGATCTTTTTACGGATAAAGGTTAAGATCGCGTCTTCAAATTTGTAAAGCCGGTCACGTTTCAATAAAAACCGGTAAACAGACCTGATCGAAAATTCCAATTGATCCTGTTCTCCCATTTCATAATAAATGATCAGCAAGAATATCCGGAAAAAGCATTCAATGTCTTTTCTTTGATTTGTGAATATAGTATTGATGATCCTTTTTGAATAGATACTCGCTTTCTGAAACTCGCCCATGCCAAAATATATATTGGCAATTTTGAAAAAAACTTCGGATTCCCTTTTGTATTTTATAACAATACCTTCGAAATATTCCCTATCAATTGAATTCAACAGGGCTTTTCCTTTTTCAAAATCCCCCATCTTGTAATGCAAAAATAATTCCTTGTCGATCGTCATCAGCGTGGCCATTTCTTTGTCGCCCTGCGCAATAACGGGAACGCTTTTTATTTTTTTTACTGTTTGCAATGCCTCACTAAAGCGGTTCAGGCTCACCTGGGAGTTAAAGTGATTGGCCAGACAAATGATATAATTCGATTTGTTGTCACCGATATGGTAAGGATTTTCTTCGATCAGTTCAACCACGCGTTTCGTATGAAGAATGATTTTTTTGAAATTATGTGTTATACTACAAATGGCAACATGAATGGAATGAAATTTTATTTTAGAAATAAAGCTGGTGGCACTTCTTTCATCAGACAATAGAGGATGTGAAGCAAGTTTGTTAAGTTGCTTTAAGTAATCGGGGTTTCTCATTAAGCCTTCTTTTTTAAAGATGTTAAATACCCTTCCTTCAATTTCAGAATATTCCCTGTAGTTTTTATATTCTTCTATCGTATTGAACTCTGTGTTAAATAAATTTACAATATAATTTTCGCCCACATTCAAATACGATTGGATTGCTGTGAGCCGGAATTCCCAATGTGATAATTCCAGTAGGATGAGGTAACTTTCTCGTTTTTGGGCGAGTTCTTTAGCGTTTGAAATTAATTTTCTGCATTGTTCAAATAGGCCCTTTTTATAGAGTATGCCAATTTGCAGTACTTTATGCTTTAATATGGAATCAACAGAATCAGCTGCGTATTGCATCTCCAGCGATTGAAGGATAAGCGATGTTAAATAGTTTTTATACCTGTGTAATTGCCGTGAGAATTTTTCTTTCGCGAAAAGCTTCAGCAATTTATCTTCATTGTATTCCTTCTGTTTATCGATCGCTTCAAATAGTTTTAAATACGTTTTGCTGCCGGTATAGCGGGCGGCATAAAGTTTAAAACCTCTTTTTTCGGCCTTGCTTAACGATTTGATCAGCCTGAATAGTTCGTCGGATGGCTTCATTGAAAATGTACGATAAAGTTGATTTAATTACTAATATTATCTATATATGACATGAAATTAAGTTAAATTATTCATATTTTGAAATTGTACATTAATTGTACATTTGGGTTTGATTTGAGTGGGTGGATGTATTATCTTTCAACAAGTAAAGTCAGATAATGAAGCCAGTATACTCATATACGACTGTTTGGTTAATGTTAAGCATTAATTGTTTCTCCGCTGAAAAGAAAAGTCATGATCCGGATTTGACTTATAAAGCCGAAGAATTGATTTCTCAGCACGGACAATTGCACTTCCTTGAAAACAAGGGACAGATGGTGAATACAGACAACATTCCTCTGCCATTTGTTTTGTTCAAAACATCGGGTTTGGGCATGGATGTTTATATAACTGAAAACGGATTAACTTATGTGTTTGTAAAAGCGGAAGAAGAGCAAAGCTCTTCGATTAAGCCTTTTCTGAGCAAAGCCGAAGGGCTCTGTGTGACACAAGAAAGAATGAATGGCGGGCATGAGGAAGAAAACATAAAAATCGAAATGGCATGGGTAAATATGCATTTGAAAGATGGCAGCATAAAAAAAGAAAATATTATTAAAGAAGGTGAAAGCGCAGAGCATTTCAATTATTTCTATCCACATTGCCCTGATGGAATTTACGACGTAAAACAATATGAAAAAATAACAATCCAAGATGTATATCCCGGTATTGACTGGGTGTTTTACAACAGCAGTAAAACCGGCATGAAATACGATTTTATAGTGCATCCCGGAGCCGACCCTGCACAAATAAAACTGATTTATGAAAGTGAGAACCCCTTAACAATTGACAGAAGTGGTAATATAAATATTCCAACCCCATTGGGTACACTCACCGAAAATGCTCCATACTCATACGTAAAGGAAACTAAAGCGAAAGTAAAGAGCTATTTCAAGAAAACCATAATTGACAAACACAATGTCGAAATTTCTTTCCAACTTGAAACTTTAAACTCAAAATACAAAACTTTAATAATAGACCCGCAACTTGTTTGGGCCACTTATTATTCCGGTGATCGCACTGATGGGTTCACATCTGCGGCTACCGATGCCAACGGCAATCTGTTTATAACCGGATATTCTGGTAGCACCAATTTTCCGGTTCAGAGCAGCATTGGCTCTTATTATCAGGGGAGTACAACATCCAGCGAGGATGTAATTATTCTGAAATTTAACAACATGGGTGTACGGCTTTGGGCGACTTTTTACGGCGGAAGCGGAAACATGAATGATCTTGCATGTTTCATCACCACAGATGTTGCCGGGAATGTGTGGGTAACGGGGCAAACCGTCAATCCTAATTTTCCGGTTCAGAGCAGCTTTGGTGCTTATAATCAGCTGGGCCACGGTGGTGGAACGAAAGACGCGTTCATTCTGAAATTTAATAACTCAGGAACAAGGCTGTGGGCAACTTTTTATGGGGGATTTGGCGTTGACGAAGGATATAGCATCACTACAGATGCTGTCGGTAATATATTTGTAACGGGATATACAGCTAGCCCAAATTTTCCCGTTCAGAGCAATGTTGGCAGTTATAATCAGGTGGTTCCTGGTGATGCTTTAAGGGATGCCTTCATTTTGAAATTTAACAATGCGGGCGGGTTGCTTTGGGCAACATGGTATGGTGGGAGTGACCTGGACGAGGGACGTTCTGTTACTACCGATGTTTGGGGTAATGTGTTTGTGACAGGATATACCAGTAGCACCAATTTCCTGGTTCAAAACGGTGGTGCCGGCACTTATAATCAGTTGGGCTACGGTGGTGGAAATCGTGATGCATTTATTCTGAAATTTAATAACACAGGGACATTGCTGTGGGCAACTTTTTATGGAGGAAAGGGCCTTGACGAAGGAAATTGCATCGCTACAGATGCTGCCGGAAATGTATTTGTAACCGGAATGACCGGTAGTGCCAATTTCCCGGTTCAGAGTAGTATTGGTGCTTATAACCAGTTTTACGCTGGCAATTCTGACGCGTTCATTCTGAAATTTAATAACGCGGGGCAGCGACAATGGGCGACTTTTTATGGGGGAAGTAAATTCGAGACGTTTTCTCAGGTATATATGGATACTGATAATCTGGCTATTGACCTGTGCGGGAATGTGTATGTAGCGATTCAAACTTTTTCCACCAATTTTACCTTTCAAAATTTCTGCCCTGCCAATTATTTTGACAATACATTAGGTGGGCTCTATGATGTGTTAATCACCTGTTTTTCCAATTCCGGAACACTGTTGTGGAATTCTTACATGGGAGGTGCTGGAGGTGACCATCGACAGGGGCTGGCGGTGGATGGCAATAATAATTTGTTCATGGCAGGGGAATGGGTTGGTGGCGTTGGCTATCCTGTTGTTAACCCTGGAGGAGGGGCTTATTATAATCCTAATCCAGGCCAATCGGATGATGGGTGCATTGTAAAGTTCATACCTTCACCGGTAACATTAACAACACAATCCACTAATAACACATCCGGATGTTCCTGCAACGCAACGGCAACAGCAAGCTTAACTTGTGGTTTGCCTTTGTATAATTACACCTGGAGCAATGGTAACCAAACGCTGAACAGCAACAGCAATACAAACACGATTAGTAATTTATGTCCAGGCACATATACTGTAACCGCTACAAGTACATGTTTCTCTGTATTAACAGCTTCAGTTATCATAACGGGTACAACGGGTGGATTATCAACTTCCGTCAGCCAAAATAATATAAATTGTAATGGAAAAAGTACCGGTACGGCTACTGTGAATGCAAACGGAGGAACGGGTCCTTATACTTATTTATGGTCTCCGGTCAGTCAAACATCTTCAACCGCAACGGGTTTGGCTGCAGGGACTTATTCAGCTTCGATCACTGATGCGAGCGGATGTACTTCCACACAAATTGTGACCATTACTCAACCTCCCGCAATTGTTTTGGGGTTTTCCACTCAGTGGTCATGTACCGTTAATTCCGGAACATCTACAATAAATGTTGCAAATGGAAGCTCGCCTTATACTTATTTATGGAGTACGGGCCAAACGGCACAAACAGTTACAGGTTTGGCACAAGGAAGCTATAATGCTACGGTAACCGATTCGAAAGGTTGCACACAAACACAAGCGGTAAGCATTGCCAAGCCTCCACCGATGACATTGGTTGCAAGTTCTGTTGCTACCACATGTGGTAATACAAATGGCCGCGCAAATGTAGCAGTCAATGGAAATTCAGGTTTAGTAACATATAGCTGGGCCCCTGGAGGACAGACCGGTGCAACTATTGTAAATCTTGCAGCAGGAACCTATACAGTTTTAGTTAGTGATTATTACGGCTGCTCTCAGACTGCAACTGCTGTGGTACCTTCTTCACCGGGTAACAATGCATCTTTTGTTCAGTCACCGACTGGAACAGTTTGCATAGGTACAATGGTGAGTTTTACAAATACAGGTACTCCTCCCGGGGCCGGAATAACATATAACTGGGTTATATCTCCCATAACACCTGCAAATGTAAGCGGTACCACTACAAATTTCTCCTATACTTTTTTAACGGCTGGTACCTACAATATTCAACATACTGTTGCAGGTAATGGGTGTAATACTATTGTTAACAGTACGGTAACTGTAATAAATTGTTCTACAGGCCCCTCTGTAACTGCTACCGGCAGTTCGGTATGCCCTGGTACTTGTGCTACTGTAAACTCAAGTGGTGCAGGTGGAACAACTCCCTATACGTATGCATGGAGTAATGGTGCGACAACACAAAATATCAGTCCATGCCCTGTATCAACAACAACTTATACGGTTACAATAAGAGATGCGGGAGGGAATACATCCACTTCAACCGCGGTTGTAACAATTTATCCTCCTGTTACTGTAACAACAACTGCAACAAATATAACGTGTAGCGGTGCTTCGACAGGCTCAGCAACCGCAACAGGAGTCGGAGGAAATCCGGGTTATACATTCGCATGGAGCAATGGAGGTACAACATCTCAGATCTCAAATC
>JACPDY010000004.1 GCA_016183775.1 Bacteroidota bacterium | reverse complement strand
TCCTGAAAATCAGGTCGAAATTCCATTCGTTTCCGAACCCTTTTTAAGGTATAAAAATTTGGACAAACCCCGCTTAAAAATTTCAAAAAATCGCCTTAAAAAATCAACATCAAAATGTTAATAAAATACCTGATTTTATTGGGGTTTCAATAGGTTGCAACACGTTAAAAATGAGTAAATTTAAGCTTAAACTTTAAACCAAATTATTACCCTGAATTATGGAAGAAATTGTGAAAGAAACCGACTCAAAAAATTATGGTGCCGATAGTATACAGGTGCTTGAAGGATTAGAAGCAGTTCGTAAGCGTCCTGCCATGTACATTGGCGATATTGGCTTCAAAGGATTACACCACCTGGTGTATGAAGTTGTGGACAACTCTATTGACGAGGCTTTGGCCGGTCATTGTAAGAATATAGATGTTTTTATTAACGAAGATAATTCGGTGACCGTTAAAGATGACGGTCGTGGTATACCAACTGATATGCATGCAAAAGAGAAAAAATCAGCCCTTGAAGTCGTAATGACAGTATTGCACGCGGGTGGTAAATTTGATAAGGATAGCTATAAAGTGTCAGGCGGTCTGCACGGAGTGGGCGTATCATGCGTAAATGCCCTTTCCAGCCATTTAAAAGCCGAAGTACATAGGGAGGGTAAGATCTTTGTGCAGGAATACTCAATCGGGAAGCCTCTTTACCCTGTAAAGCAGATAGGTGAAACAACCGATCGTGGTACCATTGTTACGTTTAAGCCCGATACCTCCATTTTTACAGTAAGCGAGTATAATTACGAAACAATAGCTACGCGTATGCGTGAATTGGCTTTTTTAAATAAGCGCATTCGCATCAATTTAACAGATAAGCGTACCAAGGATGCTGAAGGGAACTATACTACCGAGTCATTTTATTCGGAAGGCGGATTAAAAGAGTTTGCACTTTATCTTGACGCTACCCGTGAAAAGCTTATCCCTGAAGTGATCTACATGGAAAGCGATAAGGGTATGCCTGTGGAAGTTGCTATGATGTATAATACATCCTATTCAGAGAATATTCACAGTTATGTAAATAATATTAATACCCATGAAGGAGGAACTCATTTGGCAGGCTTCCGCAGGGGTTTAACACGCACACTGAAAAACTATGCGGACAAAGCGGGATTGCTCCAGAAGTTAAAACTTGAAATAAGCGGGGATGATTTCCGCGAGGGCTTAACTGCTGTTATCTCTGTAAAGGTTCAGGAACCTCAGTTTGAGGGGCAAACGAAAACCAAATTAGGCAATAGCGAGGTAATGGGTTTTGTGGATACAGCCGTGAGCGAAATGCTCTCTAATTACCTTGAAGAAAATCCACGACAAGCAAAATTGATCGTCGATAAAGTTATACTTGCTGCTACTGCCCGTCATGCCGCTCGTAAGGCGCGTGAAATGGTGCAACGTAAGAATGTACTTACAGGAACAGGATTACCGGGTAAACTGGCCGACTGTTCCAATAACGATCCTGCGGCCTGCGAAATTTTTCTTGTTGAAGGTGATTCGGCAGGTGGAACCGCCAAACAGGGCCGTGACCGGAACTTTCAGGCCATTCTTCCCCTGCGTGGAAAAATATTGAACGTGGAAAAGGCCATGGAATATAAAATATATGAGAATGAGGAGATTAGGAATATGTTCACCGCACTTGGTCTTACACGCGGTACAGCGGAAGATGACAGGGCATTGAACCTCGACAAGCTACGTTACCACAAGATCGTTATCATGTGCGACGCGGATGTTGACGGAAGCCATATAACCACACTTATAATGACCTTCTTTTTCCGTTATATGAAAGAATTGATCGAGAACGGATATATCTATATCGCGACCCCGCCGCTTTATCTTGTTAAAAAGGGCAATAATCAGCGCTATTGCTGGAACGAAGAGCAGCGCGACATGGCCATCCGCGAAATAGGAGGAGAGGGCAAGGAAAGCACCGTAAACGTACAGCGCTATAAAGGTTTGGGTGAAATGAATGCAGAACAGTTATGGAACACTACAATGAATCCTAATAACCGCACATTGCGCCAGATCACTATTGAAAGTGCCGCAGAAGCGGACAGGATATTCTCCATGCTCATGGGAGATGAGGTTCCGCCACGCAGAGAATTCATTGAGAAGAACGCGAAATATGCGAAAATAGACGCGTAGGGAGTTTGCTTTGTATATGTATAATACCAAACCGCCAACAATAATGCCAAATACGCGGGGCATAATACCAACTAAGCAATCAAGTCCACGGTTTATTTTATCAGACTTGATGGCAAGTTGGTATAAGCTTTTACTTCGAAAAGGATAGATTTTGATATAGGTGCATTTACGGGTCGGAAGCCGGAAGTCCGAAGATTGAAGTCTTCGGACTTTCAACTTTTTAAAATTCAGCAATTTCCCAATTTTATTTATAATTCAATGCCATTAAGTTAAGGGCGCGAAGGACTTGAATACAAATAACTCCGATGCAATCGGAGGTTATTTAATTGTAGTATCTCTAACCCTGAACGGGTTGAATAACAAAGAAAAACCCCGACAAATCTGTCGGGGTTTTTCTTTGTTATATAAGGGCTTGAACCCTTGAGAAGTTTATCTTACAAGTGATATAAATCCTTTGTCTTCCACTATATCACCATCGAACTTGTAAGCTTTCAGCATGAAGTAGTAGGTTCCATCAGGACATTCTTTACCTGAAGTGGTTTTTCCTTCCCATGTATTGAAGAATCCGGTAACGGCATCAGGAGTTAACCCCGTTCCTTCCCACATTTGCAATCCCCAACGATCCCAGATAGTTATATCAAGTTTGGTAACACCTTTGGTTGTTATAACAAATACATCATTTTTCTTATCACCGTTCGGTGTGATAATGTTAGGAACCGCAATCTTAAATCCTGATACGGTTATATCCTTACATGTTGAGTCTTTACATCCGCCCGCATTGGCTACCACGCAGGCGTAAAATTTGCCATCAGTGGCATAAGTATGGGTTGGCGGAGTAGTGCCGGTGTATGGCGCGCTGCCATCGCCAAAATACCAGGTATAGGATGTTCCACCTGTGCTGGTATTGGTGAAATCAACTACTAACGGGCTTTCACCGATATATTTGGATGCAGTTAACCCTGCGGTGGGGCCTCCGCTGCTTGTAATACTCACTGTTGTTGTAGAAGTACAGCCTTTTGAATCCGATACCACCACAGTGTAAGTACCTGCAGACAGGTTGCTTGCAACAGAGCCAACGGCTGAATTACTCCACACATACGTTAGACCACCGGTACCACCTAAACCGGTAGCAGTAGCTGTACCATCCGATTGTCCACATGAAGCGTCAACTTTGGTTGCAGTTACTGTCGGAGGGTTTGAACTTCCAACTGTCGCTGCAGCAATACTTGTACAACCGTTGGCATCAGTAATAGTTACATTATAGGTGCCAGCAGATAAACCACTTATAGTAGCGGTTGTTGCACTATTGCTCCACATATACGTTAAAGCGCCTGTACCACCTGTACCTGAAGCCGTAGCGGTTCCATCACTGCTTCCGCAGGAAGCATCGGTTTTTGTTGCAGATGCTGTTGGGCCATTTGCGTTTCCGACTGTGGTAGCGTCAGTCATTGAACAGCCACTTGCGTCAGTAACAGTTACAACATAAGTTCCGGAGGCAAGACCCGTAATAGCCGCGCCTGTTTTACCACCGGTCCAGGAATAGGTCAATGAACCCGTGCCGCCACTTGCAGTAGCAGTAGCAGTTCCTGTACTTGCTCCGCAACTAGTTTGCGTTGAATCAGCTGTCACTGTAATGCCTAAAGCAGGTTCAGTAATAGTATAGCTGAATGACTTTGTACAAGCTTGCGCATCACTAATTTCTACAGTATAGGTGCCTGGATTCAGGCCACTAACGTTTTGCGTTTGTTTATTTATAGGAGACCAGTCAAACGTGTAAGGAGAAGTATTGCCACTAGGGTTAAGAGTAATGCTTCCGTTCTTAGCTCCCTTACATACAATTTGTGTGAGTGTTTCATTCATAACAAAAGGAGCAGGCTCGGTAATAGTAATAATTTTTGTGTTAGAGCAGGCAGTGCTCACATCCGTATAAGTAACGGTATAAGTGCCTGCTGAAACACCAATTATGCTGCTGCTGCTGCCTGAGCCTGTTTGACCAGAGCTCCATGCATAACTGTAGGTGCCTGAGCCTCCGGTTGCAGAAGTGTAAGCATTGCCATTTACATCACCGTTACATTTCAAGTTTTTCTGATTGTCAATTGCAATAGTAGGACCTCCTGCAGGAGGAGCAACCGTAGCCGAACCTGTAGCAGAGCAGTTATTGGCATCTTTAACTGTTACAACATAGGTGCCTGCAGCAAGACCCGTTATAGCAGCAGTTGTTTTACCATTGCTCCATGTATATGTTAATGCGCCTGTTCCGCCTGTTCCGTTAGCCGTTGCTGTACCTGTATTGGCGCCACAACCTGTTCCAGTAGAAGTTGGTGTTGGTAAACTAACCGCAGTAGCAGGTTCAGTAAGAGTTACTGCACTTGTGGCAGTACAGCCTTTGCTGTCTGTAACAGTTAAGTTATAGGTGCCGTTTGATAAGCCTGATAAGTTTTGAGTCGTTGCATTATTTGACCAGCTATAGGTAAAAGGACTTGTTCCTGAAGTAACAGTCAAAGTGGCTGTTCCGGTTGAAACACCTTTACATGCAACATCTACCTTAGCCAAAGAGGCGGATGGAGCGGGGTTAATTGAAACAGTAACTGTTCCTGTATTTGTACAGCTTGCAGCGGAAGTTACAGTTACGGTATATGTAGTAGTTGATGTTGGGCTCACTGTTACACTTGAAGTGCTGCCTGCGCCGCCAGACCAGGCATAAGTACTGCCTCCGGTTGCAGTTAAGGTAACACTGGTTGAGCCGGTTGCACATACACTCGATGGTGAAGCTGTTGCAGTCACTGTTGGTTTAGGATTAACAGTTATCGTGTGGCTTTCTGCAGATTCGCAGGAAGTACCACCGCCAACTGTATACGTAATTGTTATGTTACCGCTCAGGCCTGAAGTGTTCCAGTTGTTACCTGAAACCCCGGAGCCTGTCCAAACACCACCTGTTGTTGAAAGTCCATCTAAATAGGAAGTTAAACTAACGCTGCTGCTTGTTGCGCATAAGCTTGCAGGGGGAGTCCACGTTGTTTTATAAATAGGTAATACTTCGATAGTGTCGGTAAAAGTAGCGGTACATGCATTCACACCAGATAAAGTGTTATTCCAGGTGTAAGTAATGCCATATTTACCAACTTTAGCAGATGTAGGACAAAAACGGGCATTGGATCCAACGCCACCGCAATATTGAAGAAATGCTGCTCCGCAAGGGACGCCTGTAGAAGAGAAGCAGGTATAAGTAGCAGAACCACCCCAGTTTGTAAATGTACCTGTTCCGCCACCGGCACCGGTAAATGTTCCCGAACCTTTAACAGTATTTGTCGCGGTATCCCAAATGTACCATGGAACAGCGCTGTTATTTCCCGAGTCGAACATTTTAAATTCAACAAGCGCAGCAGGGCAAATGCCATAAAGCCAAACTCTTCCTGTCTTATTGTTCATAGAGCTACCAAACCAACCAGCCCATGTAAAATATTGTAATGGTGTGCCTGTTCCGGTATTAGACGCTCCAACTCTTAGTATGAGTGTTCCGTTCGACCATATTTCAAATATATTCTGGGTGTCGTTAAATGCATCAGTTTGAAAAACAATCAATGCTGCATGCTGCATCCACTCGCCAATAGCACCTGGGGTCCAGGCGGAGTCCCTAATATCGGTAGTAACGCAGGCAGCATTACAATTAACCGTTTTGCCCGGTGTAAAATCGTAAGTGGGTGTAGGGCAAGCAAGAGAAGCGGTTTTAGCTGCCTCAATTGATTTTTTAAGTGCAGTCACCGAAAATTCTTCTGCCGCTGCCGCTCTTCCGATAGCTTTTGGTACACCAAAATCAATAGAAGAAGCATCACCGGCTTTAACCTGAATAACACCGGTTGATCTTAAGTTTGTTTGCGCAAAACTGTGAGTTTGCGTAAATAACGCTACCGTTAAGACAGCGATAAGAAAAAGTTTGAAGTTTTTCATAGGGTTGAGGTTTAATTTGATGCACGTATTATTATGGGTATTTGCTTTCATAATTATTATAAGATTTCAAATGTACAAAAAAATATCAAAAAATCACTAAATTTAAGGCATTCGATGTTGATGCTTTGTATTAAAGACTTCAATCATTAAAAAAGTTGCATTACAGTCAGTTATATGTATTTAAATTACTGAAAATCAGAACATTAAAATAGTATTAAGCCGATCATTGCAGGTGTTTTCATTACACCAGCTATGAATTATCAAGGCAATGAATTTATCATAACATATTCCCTTAGGACTTCTTTTTCTTCCGCAGGTACCCGACACCTTATTTCTATCAATAATTTCAAAGAACTATTCCTATTTTTATCGGGCACAAAAGTTCTAATAAGCAAGATATGGCCGAACGATCAACTTGGTTTGTTGATGTTATTTTACCCCTTTCACTTCCTAACTTATATACATACAGGGTTCCGTATGAGTTAAATGATGCGATTAAAGCCGGACAGCGTGTAGTGGTGCAATTCGGGAAAAGTAAGTTGTATACTGCACTTGTGCGTAATATTCATTCTGCTCCCCCAAAACAATACGAGGCTAAATACCTTCACTCCATACTTGATGATAAGCCAATAGTAAACGAACGGCAACTGCAGTTATGGGATTGGATGGCATCATACTATATGTGCAACATAGGTGAGGTAATGAACGCGGCGCTTCCATCAGGTTTTAAGTTGTCGAGTGAAACTAAAATAATTCTTGATCCCGAATCGGACCCTGCAATAGATGGTGCGCAAAAAATAAATTACGAAAACCTGACGGATAAAGAATATCTGATCGTTGAGGCTTTGGAATTGAGGAGTATAATTACACTGAATGAGGCCGCTGAAATACTTGAACAAAAAACAGTTTATCCCGTTATAAAATCACTGCTCGGAAAAAGGGTCGTTATAGTGCAGGAAGAGTTGAAGGAGCGCTATAAGCCCCGTGTTCAGGCCTTTGTAAGGCTGAATGATGCAATGGGGAATGAAAGCAAGCTGAAGGAAGTATTGGATAAACTGGAGAAGAAAGCCGGAAAACAAATGGAAGTGATGCTGGCCTACATCAAATTGAGCAGACTTTACGAAAAGGACCAGTCAACAGAGTGGGTAAAGAAATCGGACTTACTTAAAGTTGTTGAAGGGACGGAGTCAGCTTTAAAGGCGCTTGTCAAAAAAAATATTTTTGATCTGCAAGAGTTTGAAGTCGGGCGTCTTATCAATAATAAATCAAATGGCCAACCGCAAAAAAAACTGAATGATGAACAGGAAGAGGGATTATTCAAAATAAAGAAACACTTTGAAACAAAAGATGTCGTATTGCTGCATGGTGTTACATCAAGCGGTAAAACAGAGATATATATTAAACTAATTGAAGAAACACTCAAGCAAGGCAAACAGGTTTTGTATCTCTTGCCGGAAATTGCTTTAACAACGCAGATCATTAATCGCCTGCAAAATGTTTTTGATGATAAAGTGGGAGTGTACCATTCTAAGTTCAATGAGAACGAAAGGGTGGAGATATGGAATAAGGTTTTAGGAGGAACGGGGGACGAGGGGCGAGGGGCGAGGGAAGAAACACAAAGAGAGGAAAGTCACAGGTCAGAAACTGGAAAACGCCCCTCGTCCCCCGCCCCTCGTCCCTTGTCCCTTATATTAGGAGCACGTTCATCTCTCTTTCTCCCCTTTTCAAATTTAGGTTTGATAATTGTTGACGAAGAGCACGACACCTCGTATAAGCAATTCGATCCGGCACCCCGTTACAACGCACGCGATAGCGCTATTTTCCTGGCACAGGTACATAAAACCAAAGTGCTGCTCGGTTCGGCAACTCCTTCGCTCGAAAGTTATTATAATACGCAAACAGGTAAATATGGTTTAGTTGAATTGTTTCAGCGTCACGGCGGGGTACAAATGCCGGAGATACAACTTGTGGATATTAAAGAAGCAACCAGGAAGAAAATGATGAAGTCACATTTCTCACCACAACTTCTGGAAGGTGTTGAATTTGCTTTGAAAAATAAAGAGCAGGTGATCCTATTTCAGAACCGCAGGGGTTTTTCGCCGGTTATTGAATGTAACGCCTGTGCCTGGACTCCCCAGTGTAAGAATTGTGATGTTTCATTAACGTATCATAAAACCGGTAACCAGCTACGCTGTCATTATTGTGGTTATAATATAAGTGTACCGGCGAAGTGTGAAGCTTGCGGCGACACTAATTTAAAGACCAAGGGTTTTGGTACTGAAAAAATAGAGGAGGAGTTGGGTATCTATTTCCCCGCTGCACGGGTATCGCGAATGGATCTTGATACAACCCGAACAAAATATGCGCACCGGCAGATCATCTCTGATTTCGAAGACAGGAATATTGACATCCTTGTGGGCACGCAAATGGTTACGAAGGGACTCGACTTTGATAATGTTGCGCTGGTTGGCATATTGAATGCGGACAGCATGCTCAATTTTCCCGACTTTCGCTCATTTGAACGAAGCTACCAGTTAATGGCCCAGGTATCGGGGCGCGCTGGCAGAAAAGATAAGCGAGGCAAAGTAATTATTCAAACCTATAATCCCGGACATGCTGTTATAAATGATGTGGTGAATAATAATTATTTGTCGATGTACACCTCGCAATTGCTTGACCGAAAAAATTTTAATTACCCGCCCTTTTATCGGTTAATTGAAATAACACTTAAGTTTAAGGATATGGATGTGTTGAATGAAGGCGCTAAATTTGTTGCCGGCAAACTACGTGAGCAATTGGGATCAAGGGTATTGGGGCCTGAATTTCCTTTAGTAGCAAGGGTTAGGAATGAGTACCTGAAAGCCATCATGATAAAAGTTGAGCGAGAAACTTCCATTACTTCAGCAAAAAAAATAATAAATGAAGTGTTTGTTGATTTTAAAAATCAACCCGCTTTTAAGCAGGTAAAATTACATGTTGACGTTGACCCGTTGTAACATCAACGAATAACGAATAAAAAACGAATTTACGAATGCTAGCACGAATATTCATTCTATATATTCGTAAATTCGTACAAATTCGTTATTCGTTGATTTGTGAATACAGAAGAAATTATCAAATCCCTTAAGTTGACAGCAAAGCTGATGGAGCTTCACAACGAGAATCCGTTCAAGGTGAAGTCGATAAGTAACGCTGTTTTTAAATTAGACAAAGTGGGTGTTGACCTTGCAAGTGCATCGCTCAATGAGTTAGAGCAAATTGATGGGATCGGGAAAGGGATAGCAAATAAAATTCACGAACTGCAGACAACAAATGAGTTAAAAGAGCTCAATCAATTGATGGGTATTACTCCTGTTGGTGTTGTTGACATGCTTACGATCAAAGGGCTCGGTCCCAAAAAAGTGGGTCAGCTCTGGCACGAACTCAATATTGAATCCACCGGCGAACTGCTTTATGCATGCCATGAGAATCGCCTGGTGGCTTTAAAAGGTTTCGGAGCTAAAACACAGGAAGCTGTTAAAAGGGCAATAGAATTCAAGCAGGCCAATGCGGGAAAATTTCATTACGCTTCTGTTGAGCAATACGCAAATGAGTTGGTTGACCTGTTGAAACAGAAATACAAAACGGAGTTGGTTTCATTAACAGGAGCGATTCGCAGAAAGTGTGAGGTGCTGGAACAAGTCGATATTTTAGTTGGATCAGAAAGTGAAATTGAATTACCTGTTGTAAAAGATGCACCGGGCATCTCCGTCGACCTTATTACGTGCAGTCCGGATGATTTTTATTCTACACTTTTTAAAACTACAGCTACACCTGAACATATCAGCAGCACAGATTTTCAACCTATGCTGAAAGCGGTATCTGAAGAAAAGATTTATGCATCATTAGGCCTCCCATACATAGAACCGGAACTGCGTGAAGGTTTGAACGAAGTTGAACTGGCGAGGAAAAACAGGCTCCTCAAATTAATTGAAGTAGCTGACCTGAAAGGCATTTTGCACAACCATTCAACCTACAGCGATGGATATAATACATTAAAAGACATGGCCCTTTATTGTAAAGAACTGGGGTATGAATATTTAGGCATTTGTGATCACTCGCAGACTGCCGTTTATGCTAACGGCCTTAAACCTGAACGGGTAATTGAGCAGCAGAAGGAAATTGAGCAATTAAATATACAATTAGCACCCTTTAAAATTTTTAAAGGCATTGAATCCGATATATTAAATGACGGCTCGCTTGATTACAAAGAGGATGTTTTAAAAACATTTGATTTTGTGGTGGCCTCCATTCACCAGAATTTTAAAATGGATATTGACAAAGCAACTTCACGTTTAATAAAGGCCATCGAGAATCCCTATACCACTATACTTGGTCATCCCACAGGCCGCTTGCTATTATATCGGGCAGGTTACCCTGTTGATCATAAAAAAATAATTGATGCATGTGCTGCCAATAATGTGGTGATGGAACTGAATTCACATCCTTACCGTTTGGATATTGACTGGCGATGGATAAGGTACTGCCTGGAAAAGGGCGTTAAGATCTCTATTAATCCCGACGCGCATGAAAAGCAGGGCTATCATGATATGTATTTTGGTGTGTGCGTGGCACGAAAAGGCATGCTTACAAAAGAGATGTGTTTTAATGCATTAACCTGCGAAGAAATAGAAAAATACTTTAGCGTTAAAAAATCATAATTCTTAATTTTGTAATCTTTAATCTGTAATTCACCTTGCCAATTCTCAACTCCATAGCATCCTGGTGGATGCGTAAACGAATGCATCAGATTGCCCTGTTTATGAAGTACCCGCATGATGTGCAGGAGGAATGGTTGAGGCGGCTTATTGAACAGGCAAAGGGTACGGAGTGGGGAAAGAAATATGATTATACCACACTAGAAACTTACAGACAATTCAATGAGCGCATTCCATTACAGGATTATGATACTATTAAACCCTTTATAGAAAGAGCACGCAGAGGAGAGCAAAATATTTTGTGGCCGGGTGAAACCAGGTGGTTCGCGAAATCCTCAGGCACTACAAGTGATAAAAGCAAATTCATTCCGGTTACCGAAAACTCTCTTGAAGAGAGTCATTACAATGGTGGCCGCGATATGGTTGCGATACATTGCAGTAACCGGCCCGAAACAAAGTTATTCACCGGGAAGAATCTTGCGCTGGCGGGCTCTTACCAGGTTGATAAATATGGTCAGCACGAATCTTATCACGGCGACCTTTCAGCTATTGTGATCCGGAACCTGCCCCTGTGGGCCGAATTTTTACGTGCGCCTGATCTTTCCATTGCACTTATTGATGAATGGGAGAAGAAGCTTGATAAAATGGCACGAGCCACTATGGACGAGAATGTAACAAGTATTGCCGGCGTTCCGTCCTGGCTTTTAATTTTACTTAAGCGTATCCTTCAGCTTAAAGGCAAAGCCAGTATTACAGAAGTATGGCCGAACCTCGAAGTTTTTTTTCATGGAGGAGTTAACTTTTCGCCGTATAAGGACCAATTTAAGCGCCTGTTCGGTTCAGATACGGTAAGCTATATCGAATTGTACAATGCATCTGAAGGATTTTTCGGGATACAGGATCAGGCATATTCTGATGAGTTATTGTTGATGCTCGATTATGGTATTTATTACGAGTTTATTCCAATGAACGAGTGGGGTGAGGAAGCAGTTGCGATACCATTGTCGGAAGTAGAACTTCATAAAAATTACGCAGTCGTAATATCTACCAACGCGGGCCTCTGGCGCTATATACTTGGGGACACTGTAAAGTTTACATCGCTCATTCCTTATCGTTTTAAAATTACTGGTCGCACCAAACATTTTATAAATGCATTTGGTGAAGAACTTATTATTGATAATGCCGACAACGCGCTTAAAATAGCCTGTGAGAAAACAGGGGCGGTCATTAAAGAATATGCCGCCGCTCCGGCTTATATGAATGATATTACGGGTGGTTTGCACGAATGGCTCATTGAATTTGAACAGCCACCGGAAAATATTGGTTATTTTGGAGAGGTCCTTGATAATGCTTTAAAATCGCTGAACTCAGATTATGAAGCAAAGCGGTATAATAATTTTATTTTGCGGGCTCCGTTAATTCATATAGCCGGTGCCGACTTGTTTTATAAATGGATGAAGGTGCATAATAAATTAGGTGGTCAGAATAAAATACCGCGTTTGTCGAACGATAGGAAACTTATGGAAGAATTGTTAAATATGAATAATGAAAAGTAGAGTAAGGAATATCATTGTTTTATCCTTGTTGTTTGTTGCTTTCCAGCAATCAAATATTGTGCTTGTCAGGACGATTGCAGTTAAAGGCGAATCTATTACAACTGATAATTTATCCAATATCTATTTGCTCAATAATGATGTACTCCAGAAGTATGATCCACAGGGTAACCCGTTAAGATCATACAGTAACAAAACACTCGGTAAAATAACAACGGTAGATGCCGGCAACCCGATGAAAGTTGTTTTGTTTTACCGTAATTTTTTGCAGATCGTTTTTCTGGATAATACTTTATCACAAAATGGCGACCCTGTGTCCATTGAAGCGCTTGGTTATCCGCAAACACAATTGGTTTGCTCTTCGCATAACAGCGGGATATGGATCTACAACCAGCAGAATTTTGAATTGATCCGTTTCGATCAGAACCTGCAGGTGGCGGGCCAGACAGGCAACCTGGCTCAATTATTGGGTATTGATCTGAAACCCGATTATATGGTCCAATACAATAACCGGCTGTTTGTTAATGATCCTTCTGTGGGTATTCTGGTGTTTGATGCTTTTGGTACCTATTCTAAAACCATACCGTTAAAAAATATTTCAGAATTCCAATTTCAGGAAGACAAAATCATATATTACCGGGATGGTAAGCTGAACAATTTCAATATGGAGACACTGGAGCAGGGCAGATCTGCTGTGCCTGATTCAACCGCGGTTTCCGTGAAGCTTGCAAACGATAAACTATATCTGCTTCAAAAGGGTGCATTGGCAATTTATTCTGTGAAATAAATATTTCACAAAAGCAAAGAACGATCCCGAATTATTTTCCTCAAAATATTTTTGAACAAAGCTTTGCAAAGTGGGGAGTTTTCGTATTTTTAACGGGCTTAATAAAAAGTAATTTTTAATTTCTAATTTTTTTGAAATGCATATAGCGATAGCAGGAAACATCGGGTCAGGTAAAACCACTTTAACAACTCTTTTAGCTAAGCATTACAGCTGGTTGCCCCATTACGAAGATGCCGATGATAATCCCTACCTGAATGATTTTTATGATGATATGCAGAGATGGTCGTTTAACCTGCAGGTGTTCTTTCTTCAGAATCGATTCAGCAAGGTGCTGGAGCTGCGGAAGAATAAAAAGACAATTATACAGGATCGTACTATTTATGAAGATGCTTACATTTTTGCTCCTAACCTGCATTCAATGGGCTTGATGACCACCCGCGATTTTGAAAGCTATCTGCAGCTGTTTAAGCTGATGGAGTCGCTGATCAGCCCCCCCGATGTGTTGGTATACCTGCGTGCTTCCGTTTCTACCCTGGTTAACAATATTCAAAAGCGTGGCCGTGATTACGAAAGTGCTATCCGTATAGATTACCTTAAACGTTTGAATGAGCGTTATGAGGCATGGGTATCTGAATATGAAGTGCAATATAAGAAGAACAGTAAATTGCTCATCATTGATGTTGATGAAAATAATTTTTCTGAGAAAAAAGAGGATCTTGGAAAAGTGATAACTAAAGTGGATTCGGTAATTAACGGGTTGTTTTAAAGAACGTACTTAGATTTAAAATCCCGCCTGATGCAATTCGTGTCAATCCCGAGGAACGAGGGACTGGTATTTGAAGGCTGCAAATTCACAATTGATTTTTATAAAGATTCATGAATACTTCGTTTACATTACGACGAATATTACAATTTCTACACTCTATACCGGAATTACTAGAAGCCATCTCAAAAATGTTTTGTCATGATTAATACGCATGCAATCTGTACAAACCCTAAGTAATTCTGTGCTTTATACTCATTGCGAACCACACACTTTCTGTAATTTTGAATCCAAGCAAAAAGTCGTTC
>JACPDY010000003.1 GCA_016183775.1 Bacteroidota bacterium | reverse complement strand
CGACAGGCTCAACGAACAGTTTCGACAGGCTCAACGAACAGTTTCGACAGGCTCAACGAACAGTTTCGACAGGCTCAACGAACAGTTTCGACAAGTTTGTTTCCGCTGGTTAACGAGCGTTATTTTCTACCGTACCCTGAGCTTGTTGAAGGGTACCTTTCTGAGCATAATTTTTAGATAATTCCGGCAACTTTTCATATTCGCCATTAATCAAAGCTTCTTTCTTTTTCCTACTCCATCCTTGCACTTGCTTTTCACGATAGAACGCTTCGTCTATTCTTTGAAATTGCTCACAATAAACCAATTCAACCGGTAAATACTTTTTTGTGAAATTAGCACCCTCTCCATTCTGATGCTGTTGTAACCGCCGTTGCAAATCATTTGTACTTCCGGTGTAATACAAACCGTTTGCACATTTCAAAATATACATGAATCCAATCATCATTCTTCTTTCAATGCCTCGTTTCGACAAGCTCAACGACCCAGTTTCGACAAGCTCAACGACCCAGTTTCGACAAGCTCAACGACCCAGTTTCGACAAGCTCAACGACCCAGTTTCGACAAGCTCAACGACCTTCATTTTCTCACCGTACCCTGAGCCTGTCGAAGGGTACTTTTCATTTCAAAATTTCTCTAAACGGTATCCATAAAACTCCGCTCCACTTTATTGAACATGAGCAAACCTACAAATAAGGAAATAACTGTAAAAGATACGCTATATAATAAATATACAGACATAGTCCCCTGGTGAAACAACGCAAATCTGAATGCTTCCATAATATAGGTCATAGGGTTAATTATGATAAGCCATTTGTAACTTTTATCGGCAATAAATGATAACGGGTACACCACGGGTGTGGCATACATAGCCAACTGTATACCGAATCCGATCAATACAGAAAAGTCGCGGTACTTTGTTGTTAGTGCCGAAATAATAATTCCCAAACCCAAACCGAGTCCCGCCAGAATAATAAGCAAGGGGAATATCAATAACCATGACCACCCGAAATAAAAATGATCACCCTTTATTATCGCGAACCAAATCATTACAACGATGAGCAACAGGAACTGTATCCCGAATTTCATTAAGTTTGAAATGACGGTGGATATTGGTGAAACGAGACGGGGAAAATAAACCTTACCAAAAATTCCGGCATTACTGCCAAAAGTATTGGAAGTACCCATTAAACAGGATGAAAAATAGTTCCATAGGGTAATGCCGCTCATATAAAACAGAACAGGATTAATTCCATCGGTAGGTATCCTGGCAATTTTTGTAAACACCAGCAGGAATATGGCAGTTGTAAAAAGCGGCTGGATAAAATGCCATAAAGGACCAAGTATAGTTTGCTTATAGGCTGCTACAAAATCGCGCTTAACAAACAACCCGATCAGATCACGATAACGCCAAACATCCTTCAGATTTAAATCGAATAAAGAGTAGGAGGGCTTTATTATATGCGTCCAGTTTTCGTCCGATTGTTCTTTAATGCTCATTGTAAATTATCCCTGGGATTTAATCCCGAAAATTGATTTCCATGAAAATCCTTTTTTATTTTTAGCCATGTCATCGCTATAATAACCGTAACCATAGCCATAAGTGCCTCCATAACCATAACCGTAACCATAACCATAGCTTCCGTAACCCCATCGCTCCTGCTTGAGGTCATTAACAACAATGCCCAGGTTCTTTGTTTTTCCTTCCACAAAGTGCTGGTTGATTGCATGCAACTGTTTGCGTTTGGTGTAAAACTGGCGCACCACATACAAATTCGCGTCAGCAAACGAAGTGATCAGCAATGAATCGGTGACCAGGCCAAATGGCGCGGTATCAATAATAACAACATCGTATTTTTCTTTGGCTTTATTAATCAATTCCTCAGTAGCAGAACTTCCCAATAGTTCGGCCGGGTTAGGCGGCACCGGCCCGGAAAGGATAATATCAAGGTTCTCGAGATTAGTTAATTGTATGACCTCCTCAAATGTGGCTTTGTTTATTAAATAATTACTCATCCCGATGTTATTATTTAATCCGAAATCCATGTAAATTTTCGGGCGGCGGAGATCGGCACCCAGCAATAAGGTCTTTTTTCCGGAGAGCGCATAAATAGATGCCAGGTTTATGGCGCAAAACGTTTTGCCCTCTCCACTAACCGATGAGGTTATTACAACCACTATCTTATCCTTGCCGGCTGTCATATAACCAAGGTTTGTACGTACACCACGGAATGCTTCAGATATAACCGATTTAGGACTATCGATCACCACATTACTTGAACCCTTGTTGCTGTGGCCAATGATCCCGATTATAGGTATTTTCGTAACCGTTTCAATATCGTTCTTATCAATTATACTGGTATTAAAGAAGAGGATCAACAAAACCACCCCGGCGGCGATCGCTATGCCGGATGAAATATAGGTAGTGTAAATAGTACCCGGAGGCACTCCGGTATAAGATACCCTGTACCTGCTTGCCCAATCCAATACCTGTACTTTTGAAATATTGGCTGCTTTGGCAATGCTTGCTTCAGAGCGTTTTTGCAGCAAATAGGTATACAAACTATTACTCAGAGTATATTTTCGCTGGATTGTGGTGTATTGACGCTGTGCGGGAGGAATTATAGAAAGTTTACCTTCGGCTTTTAAGAGTTGGTCATCCAGTTGCTCCATATCGAACTTTAGCTTTTCAATTACCGACCTGATATTCTCAGCAAGAATTTGCTTAACTAATGCTATTTCAATAAGTAACTGCTGATAGCTAGCGCTTTTATCTGTCATAGAAAAATTATACCCGGATCTTTGTGCATACAAATTCATTAGCTTATTAATGTTAGTTGACATTATTCCATAATGTCCATCACCATCAACTATGGAGGGAATTATAAGTCCTTTTGAATCATCGTTTTTAGTAATGTAATCCAGGATGTATTTATAGTAGTTTAAGTTAAACTGAATATTGATCTTTTGACGTTCCAGTTCAACAATACTGCCTACCAAAAGATCGTCCTCTTTAATAGTAAGTTTTTTGTTATTAAGATCCGTGCTGAATGATTGCATATCATCTTCAGAAACTCCCAATGAATCAGAAATACTTCTCAACTGCCTATCAACAAATGTCAGAGTATTAGTTACGGTCATACTCGCCTGTTCTACACCATGTTGGATATATACATTTATTAACCCATTAATAAAATCAATTGTTTTTTGAGTATTTGTGCCTGATGAGGACAAAACAAGTATTGAAGACTCTTTTACCTCCACATTAAGGCCAATATTTCCAAGATAAGAGACGGCAAGATCGTCCATATTATTTATCCTGAAACTATAAAGTTTTTTATTAAATTCCGGGGTATATACCTGCTTAAGTTTGATCTCAATTATATTATCGTCAATCTTAAACGGGTCATTGAATGAATACTCAAGACCTACTTCATCCTCAAATCTGCGCTCCGATATCAGAAATTTATCGCCAGAAATAATCTTAAAATAAAATGTCCTGTTATATACACTCTTTCCTATGGTATCCCATTCAACAACAAATGGAGCTTCTTTATATAACTCGGTGGTTTTTATATTCCCTATATCGTTATATGTAACCCTAAAATCGGGCAAACCATCCATTACCTTACGCATTATCGGAAATGAACGTATGATCCCTATTTCATTTACAAGGCGATTACGGGCGCTCACCAACTCCATACCGTGCAAAAAATACTCCTGGCCCCAGGAAGAAAACTCATCCTTTATTAAAATACGGGCATTCACATTATATGTTGGAATATTGTAACGAACTTTATAATAAGCTATGGAATAAGATAACACTAAAGCAATTACGAATAAATACCAGTATTTTATCGATTTAAATAAAAACGATTTAACACTAATGTTTTCAGGCTTGGTATTAATATCGGGGCCGGTACTATTCACTCTAATATGTTTTAATGACAAATACTACAAACAGAACAACCAAAAACCTAAAATTACAGCCTGCAAAGGTAACTATTTTAATAATAGGGAGTTAAACTATTATAATTTAGGTAGTAATCAGGTATTTGTACCTTTGGAAAAAGTTCAAGGTTCAAGGTTCAAGGTTTAAGGTTCAAGGTGATATGAATCGAAAAATCTATGTTCTTTAATTCAACCTCTTTAGAGTTGTTTAAAAATTTTTCTACCAAGATTCCATCCCTACAGGATTTTAATAGCTCCGTTAGGAGCGAAATCTTGGTAGAAAATTAAAACCCAATGATTCGAAGCCCCATCGGGGCGACATAACATTTATTTTATATGAAATTTAAACAGTCTCTTATATAGGCAGCATAAACCTTGTTTTTATTCAAAAATTAATGCTACAAATTTTTAAATATGTTCAAAAAGCCCATACTGTTATATCAAAATAAGAAATTTTAGACAGCTTCTTACCCTAATTTAGAAACACGCATTGAACACGGAACTTTGAACTTTGAACCATTCTAAATAATGGATTTTTACAAAAAAAACAAAGGCCTTATTATTTTCCTACTCCGGGCAGCAGGTATTTACCTGGCATGGTATATTATTTATAATGGCTGGCTTTATAAAAATGGGGTTATTGACAAACTGCTTATCAGCCACCTGGTAACTACTACTTCACTTGTGCTTAAAGCAATGGGGTTTACTGTTTTTACAGAAGGCCGTTTAATTGGCCTCGTTGATAGCTCCGGACTTATTGTTAATCAGCCTTGTGACGGGTTAAGTTTATTTGTATTGTTTACAGGGTTTATTATGGCTTATCCGGGCAAGCTGGGATCAAAATTCATTTTTATTCCCATAGGACTTATAATAATTGATTTGGTAAATATTATTCGAATTATAGTACTGGTGATCATTGTAAAATATTCGCCCCAATCGCTTGAGTTCAATCACAGTTATACATTTACGCTTATTATGTACGTGATCATTTTTTTAATGTGGGTGATTTGGATCAGGAAAGGGACGAGGGACAAGGGACAAGGGGCGAGTGAAGGGAAGAGCTAAAGGGGACGCAGGAATGACATTAAAAACGTATCTTAAAATTTTCAACTTCGATGAGGAATGAGGCCTTTCATGAATACCAAATCTAAAAATATCACATTCGTTTTGATGGTACTCTTCCTCTTTGCCATTAGTTATGCCAGAGACACTTTATTTATCTTACTAAATGCGGCAGTTGAACAGCAATCAACCAATTATGCGAATACTCCGACTCCCGATTTTCTTAAAAACCTAGATCTTTCTCAACTCAAAAAACTGAAGTGGACGATGGCCATAGTCTTTTCCGCTTCATTTATGTTTATTTCAACCATTGCTATTCACCTTTATTTTGGCAAGAGGTATTTTACCCGTTTAGTTATTATTCTGTACCTCGTATTAGGCGTGACCGGCCTGGCGGCTGAATTACTGAAACACACGGTTAAACTACCTCTTCTTATGTCCAGGATTATACATATTCCCGAAACCATTATTCAGTCTCCCCTTGTATTGCTATTGTTGTTTTCGAGCCTTCTTTTTTACACTTTGCCGGTAAATAAATAAACATACGCCGATTCAGTAAATCTGTGAAAGGCAAACCAGCTAATGCCTGGCATAAGCTTCATAGTAATACGCATTAAGAAATAATCACAAAGATCAAAGACCGGTAAGTTTTCATTTTATTTATAATCAGAGACTGTTTAAATTTCATATAAAATAAATGTTATGTCGCCCCGATGGGGCTTCTTCTACCAAGATTTCGCTCCTAACGGAGCTATTAAAATCCTGTAGGGATGGAATCTTGGTAGAAAAAAATAAATAATTTTTAAAGCCCTGTAGGGGCGACATATAACATTTCAAATAGATAAATTTTAAACAGTTTCTCAGTAAGTCAAATAAATTTAATTTTTACACAAACGAAACATTAACGGTAAAGCATACGTATAATTCAGCAATATCTGGTATTTTTTTATATATTTGAACCCTTGATTAACACCCCATATCAACAAAAAACAACTTATCAAATAAAATAAAGCCAATGGAAACAATACCTAATTCAACAGCTAAAATGGCCTTCACTTGTTTTTGCGTAAGTCCTAAGTTTATAAATATTAAAAAACATTATATCATGAAGCTTACGCTATTTTATATTTCTGTTCTTTTTTTAGTTCTGACAACAAATGGATTTTCGGCTGCTATTAGCAGTACAGTGTCTGGCGGAAATTGGAATACTGCAGGTACATGGGTTGGAGGGGTTATTCCCGGAGCTGGTGATGATGTAACAATTGTTGACGGGGCGACTGTTAATGTTGATGTAACAACTTCTTGTCTGTCATTGACTATTAGCGCAGATGGAAGTGCGAGTGCTTTTGCAGGTTTAATTGTTAATTCCGGTGTTACATTTACCGTTATTGGAAATGTTGATCTTAGCTCAAGTGGAGGTAGTAACTGCATTCCGTCTCTTGAAACCAGTACAAGCGCAACTTCGGTTTTAATAGTTCAGGGCGATATCAACTTTAATAATTTTGATGACACTGAAATACCAACTTTAACAATAAAGAACGCCAGTACTTTACAAATTGCCGGTAATTTTAACCTTAATACTCTGAATGCGACTGTTGATTTCGGGATAGTGAGCAGCCTGGTTGAATATAACGGATCAGGAGCCCAAACTATTATTGCACCTACCGCTAATGGGTATGGGAAACTTAAATCATCTGGTACCGGTGCAAGGATTCTTGACCCAACGACAACAATTAATATAAAAAACAATTCAGCTACTTGCTTTGATCCGGGAACAAATAGTTATACAATAACCGGAAGTACGATAGCATTTTCTGGAAGTGGAAGTCAAACTATTCCGGTTTTCAATTACAATAACTTAACAACCAGCGGCAGCAGAGGAGCAAATTCTATTACTCTCACTGCAGGGACAATTGGAATTGCAGGGACATTTAACAATAGTGCTACATTTACAACAGGAGGTTATATTCCAACCGGAAATACGATCAATTTTAATGGCACAGGCAATCAAACCATCCCTATGCCTGCTACCGCACTTTATGATAATATTACTTTTAATTGCACAGGTGGAATAGGGGCAACTTTAGCAGCAGCTGTTAGTGCAACAAATGTAGCAGGAAACATTACTGTTGAAACAGGAAAACTTGATAACGGCGGTTTTGCAATAGCAGGGAATGGAGCCGCTACTTTCCAGGTTAATAATGGCACAACTTTTACACTAAGCGGTTCTTCATCATTTCCAACGGGCTTCGGAACCACTACTTTACAAGCTACCTCTACGGTTGATTATAATGGTGCCGGGGCACAAACTATTGCCGCGCTTACTTATGGTAACTTAACTTCTTCTAACAGTGGTGGGAGAACATTGGCAGCAGGAACTATCAATATTACGGGAACATATACAACATCCAACACCTCCTCCTATACCGTTGCGGGTAACACAGTTAATTTTAATGGCGGATCGGCACAAACCATTCCTATGAATTCCGCCCAATCATATAACAACATAACAATAAACAACACATCAGGCGCCAACCTTGGTGCCGCAGTAACCGCTACGAATGTTGTGGGTAACATTACAGTTGAAGCCGGCACATTAGGAAATGGTGGTTTTGCAATGACCGGAACCGGCGCCAATACATTCCAGGTTAATGATGGAACCACTTTTCAGCTTACAGGAAGTTCGGCATTTCCTACAGGCTTTGGTACTGTAACCCTGCAACCCACAGCTTTGGTTGATTACAATGGAAGCGGCTCACAAACAATAGCAGCCAGAAGTTATACAAATCTTATGTCATCCAATACCGGGGCACGTACACTTGGCTCCGGAACAATAGATATCTCAGGAACGTATACGATCAGCAATGTGTCTTCAAGCTATACTGTTGCCGGTAACACGGTTAACTTTAATGGCACTTCAGCACAAACCATCCCAATGAGCAGCGCTGCTATTACATTATATAACTCTATTACAACAAACAATACAGCCGGAGCAACTCTTGGAGCATTGGTAAACGCCACAAATGTTGTAGGCAATATAACCGTTGTAACAGGCTTTATGGATAACGGAGGCTTTGCCATAACCGGAAATGGCAGCGCAACTTTACAGGTAAACGATGGCGCCACATTAAAATTGACGGGCACCTCCACTTTCCCTTCAGGTTTTGGAACAACTACATTGCAAACAACCAGCAGCACAGTCGATTATGCAGGTACAACACAAACTGTTTCAGGCACGCCAACCTATCAACATTTAACAATATCCGGAAGCGGAACCAAAACACTTGGCGCAGCGCTTGATGTAAACGGAACGCTTACTATTTCGGCAGGCACACTTGATGCTGGTGGCTTTTTGATGACACTTGCCGGCGATTTTACCAATAATGCAACTTTTACTCACAGCAACAACACTGTTGAATTTAACGGCTCAGGAACACAGACCGTTGGCGGATCGGCTACAAAAACAACCTTCTACAATATGAAAGCAAGTACGAGCGCGCATACTGTAAACATGGCCAATAACGCTGACCTGATAAACAAGATAGATATCATTGACGGGGCTACATTTGACGCGGATGGTACAGGAAATGACAAAACATTTACTTTAGTTTCAACATCAACCAAAAACGGAAACACTTTTACAGGCGGCGGGACCGCTCAAGTGGGTGACCTGAGTGCAGGAACTTTCCTGGGTAATGTTACATATCAGCGTTATATGGACGGATTTACAGAATGGCGTTCATTAGGTTGTCCTATACAGTCAGAAGCTATTTCTGATTGGGATGCAACAATATATACAAGCGGCTTTACCGGATCAGACGATCCAGCCAGTGGTTTTATATCAGTTTATACTTTTAATGCCGGATCTCAAACCTATACAGCCGCAGCTAATACAACAGATCCTATTTCAGCTGATAACGGAACTGTTGATGGCAAAGGTTTTTTAGCCTATATAGGCAATACTTCCCCGGGCACTGTTACTACTCCCGTAACATTAATTAATACCGGAACGATTGTTAGCGGCACTAAAACTCCTGCTGTATCTTTAAGCTATAATTTATTGGCAAACCCTTACCCTGCACCGCTTTCATTTACCAATTTTTATGCTACCAATAGCGGGTCTTTGAATAACGACTTTTATTATGTTTACGACTACTACACAGGCGGTTTTGACACCTGGGATGAAAGCATGGGAACCAGCACAAATGGCCGTACCAGCGGCACGATTGCTAACGGGCAGGGCTTTTATGTTGATGTATCAACAGCAGGAACATTAACTTTTAATGAAACCCATAAGGCAACTACACCAGATGGAAATTTTCTGAAACTGGCTGCATCCGTTTACAAAAAAATGCGCCTTACAATATCAAGCGTTTCAGCAACACCTTACACCGGCTCCATGCTTGTCGCTTTTTCTCCGGTTACTGCAGATGGTTATGACATTAAAGAAGATGCACTCGCCATGAATCCGTTCGCATGGAACGCGCCAACACTTACGTCCCTTTCAACCGATGGAAAAAATCTTGTCATCAACAAAATGGCTGATCTGACAAAAGGATATAGCATTCCAGTGAAGGCTAAAGTTGGTGTAACCGGCACCTACAAAATTACCGCCCCTGACTTAAGTGAAATAGGCGGATGTATTACACTGGAAGATAAACTTACCGGAATAACCACGGACCTGCTAAGCACCAATTCCTACACATTTTCGATCAGTGATACTACCCAGGCGCCCCGCTTTGTGCTTCACATTTCAAACCCTGTTGCAGCCTCTTTCTCCGCAAACGATACTACAGTAGATGTGGGAGTACCTGTTGTATTTACCAATGCTTCTACAGGTGCAACTTCATACCTTTGGGATTTTGGCGATTCGAATACTGATAATGTTCAGAGTCCGACCCATACCTATACTGCGGCGGGCGATTATACTGTAAAATTAACCGCTTCAAATGGCAGCTGCAGCTCAAACACAACTACCATAATTGTTCATGTAACAAGTCCGCTTGGAATTAATAACTCTGCTGCAAACAACAACGACATCGCTCTAATTACCAATGGCAATGGCACATTTGTTAAACTTGACCATGTAACAGCAGGTGTTATTGAGGTGTTTGACCTGTTGGGCAAGAACATTCATTCTCAGAGCTTCAGCGGAAATCACAAACTGGAGCAGATCAATATGTCGGCTATTGGCAATGGAATTTACCTTGTGAAGGTGTCCACTAGCGAAACTACACTAATCAAGCGCATATTTATCGGTAACTAAAAAAAAATATCTACTTTTGAGCAGATAAATAAATTAAAATGAAAAAGGGCTTAGTTGTATTGTCGGTATTATTGATATTATTAACACCAACTTTAACCAGTACACTGTTTGCGCAGCCCCCCGGCCCTCCGGGTGGAACAACCTCACCGGCCTGTTGGCCGCCTCCCTGTGTCCCTATTGACGGAGGTATCAGTTTCCTCATTGTAGCAGGGATCGGATTGGGAGTAAAAAAAGCCTACGGATCAAGAAAAAGAATTTAAAAGAAAAAGCCCCCAAATTTAGGGGGCTTTTTCTTTTAACATTTCTCCTCGAAAATTCTTAAAGATTATCTACTTTTGGTGAGTCAAATACATCATTCATATGAAGAAGGATACACTTATTTTTGAATATATTAAGGAAGAATTGCACCGCCAGACCTACGGGATTGAGTTGATCGCTTCCGAAAACTATGTAAGCGACCAGGTGATGAAAGCTATGGGCTCCTGCCTGACAAACAAATACGCAGAAGGGCTTCCGGGCAAACGATATTACGGAGGCTGTGAAGTGGTTGACAAGGTTGAACAGCTCGCAATTGATCGTGCCAGACAATTGTTTAACGCTGAGTGGGCCAATGTTCAGCCTCATTCGGGCGCACAAGCTAACGCCGCTGTCATGCTGGCTATTCTTAAACCGGGAGATACTATCCTGGGATTTGATCTGTCGCATGGCGGTCACCTTACACATGGCTCGCCGGTTAATTTTTCAGGAAAATTATACAGGCCTACTTTTTACGGCGTTGAAAAAGAAACCGGCCGCATTGATTACGACAAAGTTGAAGCGAAAGCTATCCAGGAAAAACCAAAATTGCTTATTTGCGGTGCATCTTCCTATTCACGTGATTGGGACTATAAACGGTTCAGAGCCATTGCAGATAAGGTTGGCGCTTTGCTGATGGCAGATATATCACACCCATCGGGCCTTATTGCCCGTGGCCTGATGAATGATCCGATGCCGCACTGCCATATTGTAACAACAACTACCCATAAAACTTTACGCGGACCAAGGGGCGGGATGATCATGATGGGAAAAGATTTTCCAAACCCATGGGGGCTAACCACACCCAAAGGAGAAATTAAAACAATGTCGGCATTGCTGGATGCCGCTGTTTTCCCCGGCACACAAGGCGGACCGCTTGAACATGTAATTGCCGCTAAAGCGGTGGCTTATGGTGAAGCATTAGCAGACAGTTTCATGAAATACACATTACAGGTAATTAAAAATGCGAAGGTAATGGCACAGTGCTTTGTTGATAAAGGATATGGGGTTATATCAGGAGGAACTGATAACCATTGTATGTTGATCGACCTGCGCTCAAAGAACCTCACAGGCAAACAAGCTGAAACGACTCTTGTAAAAGCCGATATTACAGTAAATAAAAACATGGTGCCTTTTGACGATAAATCACCTTTTGTTACTTCAGGTATACGTGTGGGAACCCCTGCTATTACTACACGTGGTTTAAAAGAAAAAGACATCCCTGCAATTGTTGACCTGATCGATGAAGTACTTATGAATATGGATAACGAAACTGTTATCGGCCAGGTTAGAAAAAAGGTAAACACGAAGATGAAAAAACATCCTTTGTTCGTGTAAACACCATCCCGTCATTACAAAACGGGAAAGAGAAAATTACATTTATTTGTAATCAAACTATATTCTTGAAACGCTATCTATTTCTGACAGGAGCTACTGCTGTCATTATCCATTTTGCCCTTATTTTATTTTTTTGCTTTCCGCAATATTCCAACTATTCACATTTACTGAATATTTCAAAAAGGTACGTGTTCCCTGTATTCAATCAGAACTGGCAAATGTTTGCTCCTGAGCCACCGATGGGCAGCCGCAATTTGTATTACAGATGCCGATTCGACAACAACAACTATTCTCCATGGATAGATCCCGGAAAGTCCTTACTGGAAAAGCATCAGGCTAATCGCTTTTGGAACTATGGCAAACTGTTCAATATCTACGAAAGCATTCATCGCGAGTTAAAGTATCTCGACACAAACACGGATTACGGGATGAAAAAGGATCATACAAAACCCGACTCAACACAAGCTGAACGCAGTAGACGAATTATTAAAACCCCGCAATATAAGATGGCGTTTAAGTATTTTTCAACCCAGGCCTCAGCATATTTTACGGATAAGAAAATTAAACGCATCGAGTTCATATATGTGGCTTCTACATTTCCTCCTATTGAAAATAAAACAGCCAAAAAAAAATACGAATTAATTACTTTTCCAACTATTGACCTTGAAGACAACAATAACTAAATATATAGACCTCACTGAAGCATTATTCACAGAAAAAGTGAATACGCCTCATACTATTCTTCTTTTTAAGAAAGCTGTTTACCTCTATATTATTCTAAATGGACTGATCAGCCTGCCCATTGCTTCGCAAATATGGAGCGTTGATGCAAACATGATCCATTATTACCCACAGGATAACTTTGCAATTAAACTGATTAACATTCTGTCACGACCAGGAATAAATAATTACTACTGGTATTTTGTTATTGGTCAGTTAACCTGTGCAACTGTAGCTTTATTTGGGTATCTAAAACGCCTGATGGGTATACTGCTCTATTTTATAAGTGTTAATCTTTATTATAATGCCGGACTTATACAAAATGGGGGAACTAACCTGTTAGTGATTACATTATTTTATATGATTTTTATGAATGAAGCTGCCGGACAACAGCAAAACAACAAAATAAGGACGTTCGAAATAACAGCTACCAATTTTGCTTTTTTAGCTGCCAAAATACAGGTTTGTCTGCTTTACTTTGTTTCAGCGGTGTATAAACTGTATGGTTCTCATTGGATGGATGGCTCAGCACTGTATTATGTATTGAATATGGATGAATATAGTACAAGCTGGATCCAAAAAAATATCGCGAATACAGACTGGCTTACAATACCTGTCACCTACTTTACGCTAACCTTTCAAATGCTGTTCCCCGTTACCGTATGGATAAAAAAATTCAAACCCCTTACACTATGGGTTGGCGTTGTATTTCATGTACTTATTATTTTTATGATGGGAATTACTGATTTCGGCTTGATCATGCTGATCATGTATTTACTATTTGCAAGTGATGCAAAAAGCAAAATGGCTTTAAATACACTAAAAATCGCTTAGATACCCGTTACAAATTGTAACTTTGAGAAAATTGATGCAATATGATAAAGCCAATTGACCCGAGATTAAAATCATGGATCCCGGTTAGTGAAAATTGTGATTTCCCGATACAAAATTTACCTTATGGCATTTTCAGAACTGCCGGAAACAAGCCATGTGTTTGCGTGGCAATTGGAGATCAGGTACTGAATCTTGCTGCCGTGGCCAAGCTTGGCTATTTTAATCAGTTAAAATTCGACACAAAGGTTTTTTCGAAAGATAACCTCAACGATTTTATTTCACTCGGACAGCCGGTTTGGCGAGCCGTCCGTAATCGGATTTTTAATTTACTGAATGCCGACAGGGCAGAACTGAGAGACAATGTTGAAGCACGTCAAAAGGTACTTCTTCCAATGAATGAGGTAGAACTACTTTTACCGGTAAAAATAGGCGACTACACAGATTTTTATTCCAGCATTGACCATGCTACAAATATGGGCAAAATGTTTCGCGACCCTGCCAATGCTCTTTTACCAAACTGGAAACATATCCCGGTTGGCTATCATGGGCGAGCTTCATCTATTATTGTTTCAGGCACTAATTTTCACCGTCCTAAAGGCCAGACAAAACCAGCAGACGCGGAGATCCCGGTTTTTGGGCCAAGCAAACTACTCGACTTTGAACTTGAAACAGCTTTTATTATTGGTAAATCAACGCAGCTTGGTGAAACAGTGTCAACAGCCAAAGCGGATGACCATATTTTCGGAATGGTATTACTTAATGATTGGAGCGCCCGTGATATACAGTCATGGGAGTACGTTCCGCTGGGGCCATTCCTCAGCAAAAATTTTGCTTCAACAATTTCACCATGGGTAGTTACGCTCGATGCCCTGGAACCCTTCCGTACTGAAGGCTACAAACAGGAACCTAAAGTACTTCCCTATCTTGAATATTCAGGTAAAAAAAATATTGACATTAATCTTGAAGTATTCATTCAGCCTGAAGGCCGGCAGCCTCATAAAATATGTACCTCTAATTACAAATACATGTATTGGGTAATGGAACAGCAACTGGCACATCATACCGTAAATGGCTGCAACATTAATATAGGTGACATGATGGCTTCAGGCACTATCAGCGGCCCTGAAGAAGGGTCATTCGGATCGATGATGGAGATCGCATGGCGCGGCACCAAACCGGTCAAGCTTCCGGATGGCAGCGAACGTAAATTCATTAATGATGGTGATACGGTAATAATTAAAGGCTACTCAGTTAAAAATGGTGTGCGTATTGGGTTCGGAGAATGTAAAGGGACCGTACTTCCGGCTACTTAAACATAAATATTCTATACAGCGTACAACGAAGCTTATGCGACAACCTGCCTGCATCGCTTTCGCGTAGCTTCAGCAGAGCAAAGCCGGCAGACAAGGTTCATTAAACAAAATCTTTATTTTACGATACTTTCAAAGGTTTAAATATCGTCGGAGCAATGAGCGTAATAGTAAACCCATTTCAATAAGGGCTTCCGAATACCCTCGTTTTTTATTAAATTTGCATTGTATGGAACAGGCGCTAAATATTGACTTAGAGCAGGAGAAAAAGGAGATTCTGAAACGTTACCGCGATCTTTTAAAAGCCTCCCGAAGACGAATGGAGAAGGGCGACAAGATCCAGATCCGCAAGGCATTTGAATTGGCTGTTGAAGCGCATAAAGAAATGCGCAGAAAATCAGGTGAACCATACATCTACCACCCCATTGCTGTCGCACATATTTGCGCTGAAGAGATCGGGTTGGGAACCACTTCGATCATTTGCGCGCTCCTTCATGATGTTGTAGAAGATACCGATATAACACTTGAAGAGATAAGCGGCATGTTCGGCGAAAAGGTCGCCAGGATCATTGACGGACTCACTAAAATATCAGGAGTGTTCGATCAAACTTCATCCCTGCAAGCCGAGAATTTCCGCAAAATGCTGCTCACCCTTTCCGATGACGTGCGGGTAATACTCATTAAGCTGGCCGATCGTCTTCACAATATGCGAACTTTGCAGTCGATGAAGCGCGAGAAGCAGCAAAAGATCGCTTCTGAAACACTATACCTGTATGCTCCCCTCGCCCATCGCCTTGGATTAAATGCCATTAAAACAGAACTGGAAGATCTCGGTTTAAGATATACCGAACCGGAAGTGTTCGAGTCCATTACCCAAAAGTTAAAAGACACTGAACCCGAACGAAAAAAATACATTCAGAAATTTATTGAACCTATTAAAGAGATACTGGATGAACAGGGCTTTAATGCCAAAGTATTCGGACGTCCAAAATCCGTTCACTCCGTATGGAGCAAAATGAAAAACAAAGGCGTTCCGTTCGAAGAGATATACGACCTCTTTGCCATACGTATCATTACCGATTCTGACGTTGATAATGAAAAAACAGACTGCTGGAAAATATACTCTATCATAACCGATTTTTATCACCCAAGTCCCGATCGCCTCCGCGATTGGATATCCATGCCCAAAGCAAACGGCTACGAATCGCTGCATACCACTGTCATGGGACCTGATGGAAAATGGGTGGAAGTTCAGATACGCAGCGAGCGCATGGACGAGATCGCCGAAAAAGGTTATGCGGCGCACTGGAAATATAAAGGTTCATTGGCTGAAAACCAGCTGGATGACTGGATCAAAAAAATACGCGAATTGCTTGAAAGTCCGGAAGAGAACGCGATGGATTTCATTGACGACTTTAAATTAAATCTTTTCGCCGAAGAAATATTCGCCTTTACCCCGAAAGGAGAAATGAAAACACTTCCTGTTAACTCAACGGCTCTTGATTTTGCTTTTGATATTCATACCAAGGTGGGCGAACAATGCATTGGCGCCAAGGTGAATCATAAATTAGTTCCCCTGAGTTACAAATTAAAAAGCGGCGACCAGGTTGAAGTGATCACATCGGGCAAGCAAACGCCCAAGGAAGACTGGCTGAATTATGTTGTTACAGCCCGCGCCAAATCGAAAATAAAAAACGCCCTCAAAGAAGAAAAACGTAAAGTGGCCGAAATGGGGAAAGAAATACTCCAGCGCAAATTGGACCATATTAAGATCGAACTCAATAACCAGGTAGCGAACGAACTCGCGAATTTTTACAAACTACCCAGCAGTCTTGAACTGTACTTCCGTGTGGCCAAAGGCTCGGTTGATTTTCGGCTATTAAAAGAATACGCGGAGAACCGTTCCAAATACTCAGGGAAAGGACAGGCACGGCCCGAAAGATCATCGCTCGAAGAACTTGTTACTATTGCCCGCGGCAAAAGTGACATGCTTGTTCTCGGTGAAAACCTGCAAAAAATTGATTATAAACTTTCAACCTGCTGCAACCCGATCCCGGGCGACGATGTGTTTGGCTTTATAACCGTTGGCGAAGGCATAAAGATACACCGCACCAATTGCCCCAACGCCATTCAGTTAATGTCAAACTACGCCTACCGTATTGTTAAAGCAAAATGGACCAACCAGGAAATGATCTCATTCCTTGCAGGTGTGAAACTGATCGGCTTTGATGAAGTTGGCATTGTAAATAATATCACAAAGATCATATCGAACGACATGAACGTAAATATGCGGTCGATCAGCTTTGACAGCAATGACGGAACATTTGAAGGCACAATAATGGTCTTTGTTCACGACACCGATCACCTTACCCAGCTCACCGAAAATCTTAAAAAAGTGCCGGGAATTCTGAATGTATACAGGATTGATTCTAACCAGTAGGTTCTCGACTGCGCTCGAACGGACCCTACTCCGCCCGAACCGGGGCATACGAAAATAGCCACAAATTGTTCGTTTCGACAGGCTCAACGAACAATTTTCCCTGCACCCTGAGCTTGTCGACGGGTGCAAGTAAGATTTGTCGTCTACCCCTAATTCGGGCTTGTTGAGAACGATATTTTTTTTACCTTTAAACAGCTTTATACAGCTGAAAAATGATCCGCCAGGAAGTCAAAGAAACTGTTAAAAAAATATTTACTGAATTCCTCGAAAGGAACAGCCATCGCAAAACACCCGAGCGATTCGCGATTCTGAATGAGATTTATTCTCATGAAGGGCATTTCGACATTGAATCATTGTACATACAAATGAAAAACAAAAAGTACAGAGTGAGTCGTGCCACACTTTATAACACTATTGAAATACTGCTGGCCTGTAATTTAGTTACCAAGCACCAGTTTGGAAAAAACATAGCACAGTTTGAAAAATCGTTCGAATACAAACAGCACGATCACCTGATCTGTGAAGATTGCGAAAAGGTGTTTGAATTTTGTGATCCACGCATTCAGCAAATTCAAAAAATGACCGGCGACATTTTAAAATTCAATATCACACATCACGCACTTACATTTTATGGAAAGTGCAGCAATTTGCATAAGAGTGGTTCATGTGAACACATGTCGAATAAAGCATCCTCTAACAAAACACTAAAAACACAAACAGCATGAACTTTGAATACACTCACGATAAAGTAGATGATATCAATTTGTTTGTCCTTAAAGGTGAACTGATCGATAAAGGACAAGCCCTGCCGTTCCTTTATGAAGTTGATAAATGTATTGAAAAAAAGGACAATAAATTCATTCTTAACCTGATCGATCTTAAATACATGAACAGCAGCGGACTGAATATTCTTATCAATATTCTGACCAAATCACGCAAAAGCGGCGGAGATGTGGCTATATCGGGTTTGTCAAAAAAAGTTCATGAGCTACTGTCAATCACCAAACTCAACAGTATTTTCAATATTGCTGACTCTGTTACTGAGGCGGCGGAGAAGCTGCATTCTTAATTTTTTATCAAAATTCAAATCGAAATAAAATGAAAGTAGATGTATTGTTGGGCCTTCAATGGGGCGATGAAGGCAAAGGAAAAATTGTTGATGTGCTAACGCCAAAATATGACATCATTGGTCGTTTCCAGGGCGGCCCGAATGCAGGCCATACGTTGGAGTTCAATGGCATAAAACATGTCTTACACACAATACCATCAGGTATTTTTCACGAGAAGTCTGTTAATATTGTGGGCAATGGCGTGGTAATCGACCCTGTTATTTTTAAAAAGGAAATTGACGCGCTTAAAAAATTAGGTGTTGATGTAAGATCAAGATTACTTTTATCAAAGCGTGCGCACCTTATATTACCTACGCACCGGCTAATTGACGCTGCCTCTGAAGCTGCTAAAGGCAAAGAAAAAATTGGTTCCACACTTAAAGGTATTGGCCCCACCTACATGGACAAAACCGGGCGCAATGGCTTGCGCGTTGGTGATATCACCATGCCGAATTTCCCTGAAAAATATAAATCACTGGTTGAAAAACACAAGCAGCTTCTTAAATACCATGATTTCCACTACAAACTTGAAGAGCTGGAACCTGCATGGTTTGAAGGTATTGAAATGCTTAAAACCCTCCAGCATATTGAGAGTGAACATTACATTAACCAGGCACTGATCAATAAAAAATCAATTTTAGCTGAAGGAGCTCAGGGTTCAATGCTTGACATTGATTTTGGTTCCTATCCTTTTGTAACATCATCAAGCACCATATGCGCCGGCGCATGTACCGGTTTGGGTATCGCTCCAAATAAGATCGGGGAAGTGTTCGGAATTTTCAAAGCCTACTGTACACGTGTTGGAAGCGGCCCCTTCCCTACTGAATTAAATGATGCTGTAGGTGAAAAAATGAGAAAGATCGGGAATGAATTCGGATCAACAACCGGCCGTCCCAGACGCTGCGGCTGGCTCGATCTGCCCGCACTGAGATATGCCATCACAATTAACGGAGTAACACAACTGCTGATGATGAAAGCCGATGTATTAAGCAACTTCGAAACCCTTAAAGTTTGTACGCATTACAAATACAATGGCAAAGTGATCGACTATCTGCCCTATGATATCTCACCGGAACACCTGGAACCCGTGTACAAAGAGGTGAAAGGCTGGAATAAGGACCTGACGGTACTTACACAGCAAGGTCAATTGCCTGAGGAATTGAATAATTATATTCACTTTATTGAGAGTGAAGTAAATGTTCCGATCACTATTGTTTCGGTTGGTCCCGACCGTACACAAACAATACTTCGCAACAAGGTTTTGGCATAATATGTGTTATTTAAACACACAATGAATACAAAACGATCTATTTCTTTTGCGTTGTTGCTTTTGGTCATGTCCACCCGAACTGTCGCCCAGGAAAAGAGAACAATTGAATTACTGCACGCGAATTCACTGGAATTCGACAAAAGATTAGGTGTTGATGCCAAACGTCTGATCGGAAATGTATCCTTTAAAGATGGTAACACAATCATGAATTGTGACAGTGCCTACTTATACAATAATAATTCCGCAGATGCATTTGGTCACATTCACATCACCAATAACGATGGTGTTAACGCCTTTGGTGAATTACTGAAATATGACGGCAACACCAAGATGGCCGAGCTTCAGAAAAATGTAAAACTGACCGATAAGGATATGACACTCACCACAAATATCCTGTTCTTCGACACAAAAAACAATACCGCCACTTACCACGGAGGCGGAACGATAATAAGCAATGAAAATACACTTACAAGCGACAATGGATACTATTTTACCGTGACCAAAGAACTTGCTTTCAAAAAAAATGTCGTACTGGTTAACCCGCGTTATACCATGAACAGCGACACCTTACATTACAATACCGTATTAAAAACCACGCGATTCATCGGCCCTACAACTATTAAAAGCCAGCAGGATTTTATTTATTGTGAAAACGGATTTTACAATACCATTACAGATATCGCGCAATTCAATAAAAACGCTTACCTCATCAGTAAAAATCAAAAGCTAAAAGGAGACAGCCTTTACTACGACAAAAAAAACGGGATAGGAAAAGGCTTTAAAAATATTTCCATTACAGATACTTCTCAAAACATTACGATCACCGGTGATTATAGCTACAGTAACGAATTTACCAACACAGCGCTTGTTACAGGTCACGCTTTAATGAGCCAGATCAATGACAAAGACACACTGTTTATTCATGCGGATACATTACGGGCGGAGAATGAGCAAAGGTCAGAAGTCAGAAGTCAGAAGTCAGATTATGGAGACAAAAATAAAATAGTTAGTAAAAAGCAGCTGGCAGCAGGCAATAAACAAAGCATAAAACCTGAAACCAAAAAACCTGAAACCAAAAAGGATAGTGTATACAGGATATTAAAAGCTTATCACAAAGTGAAAATCTACAAATCGGACCTGCAAGGTAAATGTGATTCGCTCGTATATACGTACCGCGACTCGGTGATGCGGTTATATATAGATCCGGTATTATGGTCGGAGAAAAGCCAGCTCACAGCAGAACATATTGAACTTAAAACAGGAAAAGGCATGCTAAAAAGCATGCTCCTGACCAATACAGCATTTATTATTTCGCAGGAAGACAGTCTGCGTTTTAACCAGATAAAAGGTAAAGTAATGCATGGGTATTTTTCCGATAACAAACTGTACAAAATAAAAGTTGAAGGAAACGGGCAGACTATTTATTACGGAAAGGATAAAGACAAATATATCGGAGTGAACAAAGCCGATTGCTCAGACCTGTTAATATTCCTGAAAGACAGCCAGGTTGATAAAATCACATTTATTAAAAAGCCGGATGCCACTCTTTATCCGATCAATGAACTGCCTCCCGGCGAATTATTACTAAAAGATTTTGTATGGAAGATCAAACAACGTCCCGGTTCATTCAAAGATATTTTTGTCTGGCAATAGGAATATGCAGTTATATTATTGCCGGTTATAAAAACCGGCAAAGGTTCTTCTTAAATTTGTGATATGCGCATTGTTGTTTTAACATCCCGCTTTCCATTCCCGCTCGAAAAGGGTGACAAACTGCGCATATACAATCAAATAAAACAACTCAGTAAAAAAAATGAAATCATCTTAATTGCTACCACTTTTCATAACATCAATGCCGAACAACTAAATGAATTAAAAAAATATTGCAAAACAATACATGTCTTTAAAATCAATGTACTCCATCAGCTGATCAACCTGTTCCGCGCTTTGTTCAATGCGCTGCCATTCCAGGTAGGTTTGTTTTTCAGACCTTCATTCAAAAAACAAATCAATAAAATAATTGCCGATACCGAACCCGATGCCATATACTGTCATCTTATACGCATGTCGGAATACGTAAAGGACATCCGAAACATACCTAAAACACTCGACTACATGGATGTTTTCTCCAAAGGTATGCAACGCAGGGCTGAACGATCCAACTATTTCATGAAACAAATAGCATTAATGGAATATAGGCGCTTATTGAAATATGAGAAAGTAATTTTTGACCATTTTGATCAAAAGGTAATTATATCGGAGCAAGACAAAGAATTACTTCCGCACCCCGACAGAAACAAAATACATATTATAGAAAATGGTGTTGATGGCAGTATTTTTAAGCCTCTTATTACCGAAAAAAAATACGACCTTTTATTCACGGGTAACATGAGCTATCCTCCAAACATTGAATCTGCTATTTATGCTGCGACTGAAATTCTGCCTGAAGTGCATAAAATAAACCCGAATGTAAATTTATTAATTGCCGGAATCAACCCAAGCAGTGCCGTGCGCAGCCTGCGATCTGATAAAGTTCATGTAGTTGACAACTTCAAGCATATCCGTGATGCGTTTGCCATGAGCAGGATCAACCTGGCTCCAATGCTTATCAGTATAGGTCTGCAAAATAAAATACTCCAGGCTATGGCCATGAAAATCCCCAACATATGTTCCTCATTGGCCAACAACGCGGTAAAAGCTGTTGATGGCGAAACCATCATTGAAGCAAACACACCCGAACAGTATGCACAGAAGATCACAGAGCTTTTAGACAATACCCAAAAGGCTACACAAATAGCCAATAAAGCCTATGATTTTGTTTTGAAACGTTTTGATTGGGAAGCCCAGAATGAAAGGCTGGAACGGATCATTCTCTCCTGAACTCCGCGCAAATAATAGCAGCAGCTATTGCTGCGTTTAAAGATTCCGGTTCTCGCGCGTTATCCGTAAAGTGTGTATGATCAGGCCTGCCTGCCGGATAGGCCGGTATTGTGATTTTATCCGTAAGAAGTGATGTGACCTTAGCTGAGATACCTTTGCTTTCGTTCCCAATCACAACAATACCTTTATTACTTAATTTTTTTGAATAAATACTCTCTCCATCCAACACAGCCCCAAAGATCCGGAATCCTGTCTTTGCCTGAGCGCTTGATCCTTTTATGACATTGCCAATATCTTCATAAAAAACATTCACCCTCGCGATCGATCCCATTGTTGCCTGTACCACTTTTGGGTTATAACAATCAACAGTATTTATTGAGCAAACAATATTCTCCACTCCAAACCAATCCGCCACACGGATGATTGTCCCCATATTCCCCGGGTCCTGAATATCATCTAAAACAAGAGTTAATTTATCCTTTAATGATTCTATATCCAGCTTCCTTTCAGGAATCTCCGCTACAGCCAATACTTCATTAGGTGTAGTAAATGATGATACCTTCTTCAACTCCTCCTCACTAACATCAAATATATTTATCACATTTTTCCCTAAACGTTGAACCCTGAACCCTGAACCCTCAACCCTGTAAAGCTCAACAACCTTAATATCGCTGTTCAACAATTCTTCCACAACTTTAATACCTTCAGCAATAAACAAATTGTAATCCTGCCGACCTTTTTTAGTTTGTACTTGCTGTAAAATTCTGATCTTATTTTTAGAGAGCTTCAATGCGTATATTTGTATGTGACATCTGTTAAATCAAAGCAAATGTAAATCTATTTTATTTTGCAGTTGAAAAAAATTATATTCCTTTCCGTTTCGTTTATAGCATTATTTATATGCTCGTGTGGCCCCACCCGCAAACTTACTGAGGGACAGCACCTTCTCTCTGAAGTAAAGATCTCTGAAGATAAAAATGCAATTGACAAAAGTGAAATTGAAGCCTACATTAAGCAAAAGCCCAATCGCAAGATCCTTGGAGCCATTCGCTTCCATCTCTGGCTTTACAACCTGGCTAACGAAGAAAAAGTTAAACAAAAAAAAGAAGCCTGGCTACGGAAAAGAGAAGCAGAAAACAGTATCAGGATTGCTAAAGGCAAGAAACCGAAGCCTGCCGACAAACAATTATTTGGTGAATGGCTTATGGAAGTTGGTGAAGCGCCTGTTGTATATGATTCTATACTTTCCCGCAATTCTTCAAAACAAATACATTTATTTTTAAACGGCAAAGGCTATTTCTATAATACTGTTCGTGATTCGGCCGTACTTAAGCATAAGCGTGCTAAAGTTATCTACAATATTGAAGCGGGCAAACCATATAAAATACGGAAGATAAACTACGAGATCGACGATCAGCAGGTAAACTATTATGTAATGCTTGACACAGTGAATTGCGCTATAAAACCCCGGCAAAATTATGATGTTGATATCCTTCAGAAAGAACGAGAAAGGATCACCCGAATGCTCAACAACAACGGGTATTTTTATTTTTCAAAGGAATTCATTTATTTTAAAGTAGACAGCTCGCTTAAAAGTAACCTGCTTGATATTACCATAGGTATCAAAAAAAATACAACTTCACTCGCCGATCACCCTGATTCTCTTATTGAAACCCCACATCAAAAATTCCATATCAATAACATATACATTGATACTGAATTTGATAGCCGATCTAAGAGCAAGATTAAAAAAGACTCCCTGCATATTAAAAATTATTCTATCCTGTTCAGGGATAAATTAAAATTCAAACCATTCGTTATACTTGATGCCACCTTCATTGAAAAAGGTGAGATTTACCAAATCAGCAATGGTGAAGCTACATACAGACGTTTGTCGGAATTACGTGCCTTCCGTTATGTTAACGTTCAGTTTCTAAAGACTCCCGGCACCATAGATTCGCTGGACTGCTATATTTTATTAAACCCGGTATTGAAACAATCTGTCACAATTGAAACAGAAGGCACCAATACGGGTGGCAACCTTGGTGTAGCGGGCAGCCTTGTTTATCAGAACAAAAATGTATTTAAAGGCGCTGAGATATTTGAAGCCAGATTAAGGGGAGGTCTTGAAGTTCAGCGCCTGCTTAACCAGCAGGGAGGCAGTAGTAATATAGATATCAAAAAGGGCATCCCTTTTAATACACTTGAGTTTGGTCCTGAAGTAAACCTTTACGTTCCCCGGTTTCTCTTTCCTTTCAAAATTAAAGCCTCCAAAAGTTCCAACCCAAAGACCATTTTTAATGTAGCCTATAATTTTCAACAACGTCCTGATTATACCAGGGTTATTAATAAAATTGCATTTGGTTATTCATGGAAAGAATCATCTACCAAAAGTCATCTCATCAATCCAATAGAGATCAGTTTTGTACAGGTTGACCTGAAGCCCCA